>NZ_LT669940.1:1503758-1807516 GCF_900128505.1 Parabacteroides timonensis | reverse complement strand
ACATTAGAGATATCGAGCCCTCCCTGATTTTTCAGAGTAAGTCCGCCAATAATAGTAATCTCAGCCCAACCACCGCCGATGGTACGTGTATTGGTAGAGCGGTTCACATTATTATCCAATGCCCAGACAATGTTCTGAATACCATTATCTATATAAGAAAGGTTATTACCACGTCCCAGTGTTTTACGACTTTCCTTATCGATATTATATCCGGTCGGGTCGGTCGCATCGAAAACGGCAACATTAGGAAGCATACGAACCCCGGCAAAACCAACACCTCCCAGTGAGTTTTCAGAATTCGATATACCATTCAGTTTTGTACGGCTCATCTGGCCATTCAAACCAATCCGCAACCATTTTGTCGCCTGCTGTGTCAAATCGGCTTTCAAAGTCAGACGATTCATGTCATTTGAACGGACAATACCTTCTTGCTCTGTAAACCCGAAAGATACGTAATACTGGCCTTTATCTGTCCCACCGCTGGCTGCGACATTGTGATTATGTTGGAAACCGGTCTGGAAAATATAATCGTTCCATTTTGTATCAGGGTCTGAAGCATTATAAACAGCTTGTCCTTTCTCATCCCAGTTCTCAAATTTTTCATTGGCGATCATGACAAAATCTTTTGCACCCAAAAGATCATGTAATTTAGCTGCACTGGCTGCACTTACATATCCGTCATAAGTCACTTTAGCACGTCCTTTCGATCCTTTTTTCGTAGTGATCAAAACAACGCCATTCGCTGCACGTGAACCATAAATAGCCGTAGCAGCACCGTCTTTTAATATTTCAACTGATTCAATATCATTCGGATTTATATCCGACATCGCATTGAATGAAGCATACAACTGTCCCAAACCGGTTTTACCATCTCCATTGTCTCCGGTAGCAATAGGCATACCATCTACGATGAACAGAGGCTGTGAGCTGGAGCTTATGGTACTCATACCACGAACCTTAAACTGAGGTCCGGCACCAAGCACACCACTAGGGGTGGTAACCTGAACCCCTGCAGCACGTCCTGCCAACTGGGTATCAAATGAGGATGCCACCAGGTTACTAAGCGCTTCGCCTCCTACTTTGGCAATAGAGCTTGTTACGTCCTTTTTGCGTTGAGTTCCATACCCTACAACAACAACCTCGTCAAGATTCTGAGTATCGGATTTCAATTTAACATGAACAATAGGAGATACAGAGAGCTCTTGAGTTTCCATACCTACGTAAGAAACCACCAAAGTCTTTGCAGAACTCGGTTTTTTATGCATCAACCTATCAAAATTCAAAGGCAAAGGCCTCTAAGAAAATGAGTGAATATATATATTGGTATCTTTTATATACTTTTTTATCTAATTAAAACAGAAATAGAAAACCTTCCATTTACTTCTCAATTTTAGAAAATGAGTCGAATGGAGAACGGATTTTTTTTCAAAAAAAAATAGTAGGGGAGAAATTTTCTTCGCTTTACATTTCAACAGATAATGCATTTTTTACCACAAATAGTAGATAAAAACCGTCTGCCTTTTCTACCGGAGTGGAACCGACGTCTTTTCAGGCCAGATAAATCTTGATCTAAAGTGCAAAATGAGCGCGGTTAAAAATAGATAATTTTAATTTGCTACTTTGCAGGAAACATTAAAAAAAAGACAGCTTTTTAACTCTCGGAAGGCTCATATCAGTCGTTATTCTGTTAATTAACAGTCCTTTTTTTGTAAAAACTTATTAGTTTTTTGTTGTTATAATAAATTTATTATTACATTTGCGGTCTCTCAGGTATGTTTTATAATAGGTTTTTGGCAAAGTATTCACAAATATAGTGCAAATTAGTTATTTATAAGTTAAATAAAAAAGTGTGTCTATGAAAAAGTTGACTTATCTTTTGTTTTGCCTAATTTTAGGTATTGGGTTGGCGACTGCTCAGACGACGAAGGTAACAGGTACTGNAATAACCTTTCTTATATAGATAATGGTATTCAGAACATTGTCTGGGCATTGGATAATAATGTGAACCGCTCTACCAATACACGTACCATCGGCGGTGGTTGGGCTGAGATTACTATTATTGACGGACTTACTCTGAAAACTCAGGGAGGTCTCGATATCTCTAATGTAAAAGACTTCATGTATTGGGATTCTGAATCAGGTGACGGTTACGGGCGTAAAGGTTTGCTTGAAGAAGTAAATACAACTTACGAAAACTGGAACTGGCAGAATATCCTGAATTTCAACCGTTCATTTAACGATGTGCATAATTTAAGCGCAACAGCTGTTCAGGAATACACTCACAGTGAGTATGAATATACAGATGCTGCCGTTCAGCAGTTGTCCGACAGGTTCTTTACAGACCATATTATCTCCAATACTTTCGGTATAAAAGATATCGGCGGATACAAAACATTTAACGGTCTTGCTTCTTATATGTTCCGTGCGAACTACAATTATGATAGTAAATATTATGCAGGTGCATCTATCCGTTACGATGGATTGTCCAGTTTGCCGGAAGATACTCGCTGGGGTACGTTTTGGGGAGCTTCGGTTGCATGGCGCTTATCCCGTGAGAATTTCTGGAAAGATTCTCAGGTGAACGAATGGTTCAACGATTTGCGTATTCGTGCCAGCTACGCCACATTAGGTAATTCAGATTTGGGTAATAACTTCCCGTATCTGGGAACTTATGGAGCGAAACTGTACGGCTCGCAATCCGGTGTTGCCTGGAACCGCATGGGTAATAACAACTTGAAATGGGAAACGACCGAAACTTTCGACTTAGGTCTGGATGGTTCTTTCTTCAACAACCGTCTGACATTTGAGCTGGCTTATTGGCAGAAAAATTCAAAAGACCTTGTATTGGAAGTTCCGACTCCTCCGACAATGGGTATTCCTTACAATTCATATTACGATAATATCGGTAAAATTAAGAACTCCGGATTTGAGCTGACAGTAAGTGGAACAGTTATCTCAACGAAAGATTGGAACTGGCGTTCAGAATTGAACTTCTCTACTGTAAAGAATACAGTTAAATCATTGTATGGTGGAACTGATATCATTGACAATTATACCATTATCCGTGAAGGTGAGTCTTATCGTTCACTGTACGGATACGACTATTACGGTGTCAATATGGAAAACGGTAACCCTATTTGGAGAAAAGCAGATGGCAGCCTGGTTCAGTTCGACACATTCGGCTCATACGATTATGTTGAATATGATCCGTCCAATCCTGGAGATGTATCCAAATCGTCTTCTTTGGGTTCCAGCGACCGTAAAATTTTAGGTTCTTCTATGCCTACCTGGTATGGTGGATGGAACAATACGATTACCTATAAAGATTTCGATCTGAATGTGTTTCTTCGTTTCTCCGGTGGTAATAAAATCATGAATGCTTCTCGCCAGAGTGCTTTGATGAATATGGAGTTTGCTAATAACGGTAAGGAAATTTTAGGCAGATGGGTGTCTCCTACACAAACGGGTGACGGTATGACTCCAAGAATCGGTTATAATGACCAGTCTGTCTTGTTCAATGACGGCTTCACCGACTCTCACTTCGTTGAAAAAGGAAATTACCTGAAACTGTCTAACCTGGCTTTGGGATATACTTTACCGAAATCTATTTTATCGGCAATAAATATAACAAAGGTACGTGTGTATGCACAGGCTCAGAATTTGTTCACTATCACCGGGTACTCAGGTTTGGACCCGGAAACTAACACTCGTCTGGGCGTAGACTGGAATGGTATGCCTCAGCAGCGTTCGTTTACTTTTGGAGCAAATGTTACATTCTAAGATTATAAAACAGTAGAAAAATTACAATTATGCTAAATAGAAAACTATATAAAAATATATCAGTTGTAGCATTGGGCGCAGCCTTAATTTCGCTACCCTTATTCACTGCTTGTGAAAGCGATGTGGTGGATCTGTCTCCGGTCGATAAATTCTCCGATTTGACAGCTTACGGTACTCCGGCACGGTGTGAGTTATCTATGATCGGTGCTTATGATGCAGCTCAGTGCGGTATGTATATCAATTCTGACAATGGTTGGCAGCGTGGTTATCCATTCGGGGCTGCCAGCATACAACAAGGTGAAATGAGAGGTGAAGATATGAACCTGACGGCCGTATTTTATGATTACACCTATTCGGCGACCTACAATTTGTCTACGGCAAATAATGTCGCTATGTGGGAAACCTCTTTTGAAGCCATAAACCGTTACAATACAGTTTATGCAGGTCAGGAATATGCCGGTAGCAATGGCATACTCGATGAAGCGACAGCTAATCAATATAAAGGCGAATGTCTGTTTCTACGTGCTTTAACATATCATAATTTGATGGTTCATTATGCACTCCCTTACAATGTGGATGGTAATAATAATTATGGTATGCCGCTTTATATTACGGCAATCAATACACCGGAAGCCATTCAGGAAGCATTGCTGATTGGTCGTTCAACAGTTGCTGAAACTTATGCACAAATCCTTAAAGATCTGGATGATGCAGAGCGTTTATTACCGGATGTTGTCACCGCAGGTAAAATATCCCGCGCATCAAAAGGGGCAGCTATCGCTTTAAAGACCCGTGTTTATCTGCATATGAGGAATTGGGCTAAAGTTATCGAAGAAGCTGAAAAACTGGAAGGCGGACGTTTCCAATTGGAAGCAGATCCGGCTACTCCGTTTACTTCAAAAGCAGACAACAAAGAATCTGTTTTCTCGATCGAAAATAGTACAGAAGATAATCCGGATGTCAATGGTTCTTTAGGTCAGATGATGTCGGGACGTGACGGAGGACGCGCAATTATAACGTCATCTCCTACCGTTTATAACTCCAAATACTGGACGAAAGACGACAAGCGTCGTAACTTGTTATTATACCGTGAATCCGACAAATATTATTTCTGTGATAAATATCAGGATCCAACATCTCAGGATGCATGGGCTCCGATTCTCCGTTATTCAGAAGTGCTTTTGAATGAGGCTGAAGCTGCAGCACGTAGTAATAATAAGACGTTAGCTCTTGAGAAGTTGAATGAAGTGCGCGACAGATCATTGGCAAATCCGGCACAGGAAAGTTACAAGGCTTCAGATTTCGCTGATACCAAAGCGCTGTTAGAAGCTATTCTTTGGGAACGTCGTATTGAATTTCACGGTGAAGGCCGTCGTTGGGAAGATATTCATCGTCTTGCAAATGACGATCTATTCCCTTCCGGTGGTATCCCTGCTAAAATTGAATATAACAACAGCAAGGGCGTAGGTGCATTCGTTGTAAACGGAGAAGTTAAATCTGAATGGTATAGTTCCAGTAAGAAATTTATTCCTTATACAGACAAACGTTTTATCTGGCCTATTCCGTTAAACGATATTTTAAGAAATCCGACATTAGCGAAACAGCAAAATGCAGGTTGGGAATAATCCCATTGCATGCCATTGTTTTTATTAAACATCTCCTTTAAAAGGATTCTTTCATAAATGAAGTGAACCTCAGGCCGAAAACGGTTACCGAGGTTCACTTTTTTTGTTCAGAATATATCCAACTCATTTGAAAGATTCCTTATCAATTCTCAAAATGTCACTACAATATAAGGCTTCATTGCTTGACAAAAGTTGAAGTTTTCTGCTTTTGGACAAATATCACATTGTTGCAATAGGTTGTAATATGCAAACATTTTGACTAAATAAGCAGAGTATTTGCGACACACCCAGCCCATAATCCTTCTCTTACAGAAAACCAACATATACATATATTAACATATTGTTTAGCTGATGCACATTTTTCACCCTATAGCAAACAAAGATAAACTCGTTTTAAACGAATTTTATTTTTGTTGCAGCAGAAATACTTGCCCGTTTAAACAAACCCATGTGTTAATTAAGGTCTAAATTTATTATTTAGGCGTATCCTGAAAAGTTAATTATGTGTTATGAAACATTTTTGAGTATCCAAAACCACTAAAACATCAAACAATCTCTTTGTGCCTAAAATATCACAAATAACAGTCTTTTAGAATAAAATATTAAATATTATGGCTTTAGCATATCAAAGTGGTGCCAATACATCTGTATCTGCAATATTTGCAACATCGTCAACTCTTCTACAATTGAATAAAAACAAGCCATCATCCCTTCCTTTCTACACGACTCTCCCAGCAGGTACATAAGATAACATTTTGTCAATTTGATATTTCTATAAAAAGATCACGGTAACGCACAATAAAATTGATTTCATGTTTATAACATTTGAAATAGGATGATTTGAAATCGATTGGTTTCAAACTTGGCGATTAGATATATTTCATTTACTTTTGTATGAATCAAAAGTAAAGATAAGTATGAATACTCCCTTCGTTTATGGTCGTATAGCAGATAAGGAGAACTTCACTGACAGGGATCAGGAAGTGAAGTTACTTACTCAGAACTTCAACAGTCTGGTTAACACAGTTATTATCTCTCCACGCAGATGGGGAAAAACGTCTTTGGTTAATAAAACGGCACAGATATTACTCAATTCAAGTAAAGATTACTATATCTGCCAGGTTGATATTTTCAATTGCCGCACGGAAGAAGAATTTTATATCGCTTTAGCAAATGCTTTGTTGAAAGTCTCGACTTCCGCCTGGGAAGAATTCGTTTCTGGGGTGAAGAAATATCTCGGACGAATGGCTCCTGTTATATCCATGTCCGACACGAGTCAAACATACGAATTATCTTTTGGCATTAACTTTAAAGATAATAAGTTAAGTTATGACGAGATACTGGATTTACCCCAGGTGATAGCTAATGATACGGGTAAGAAAATTATTGTTTGCATTGATGAATTTCAGAATATAAACGAATATGAAGATTCTCTGGCTTTTCAGCGTAAATTACGTGCCCATTGGCAAAAACAAACCTCAGTTTGTTATTGCCTTTATGGAAGTAAAAGACACATGTTGCTGGATATTTTCAATGATTATAGCATGCCTTTTTACAAATTTGGTGATATATTATTCTTGCATAAAATAGGCAGAACAGATTGGATAACATTTATTTCCAACCGTTTTGCCGCTACTGGGAAAGAGATTTCGGAAGATTTATGTGATAAAATAGCATCAAAGGTGAAAGATCATCCGTATTATGTCCAACAGTTAAGCCAGCAAGTTTGGCTACGTACAAAAAAGAAATGTACCGAAGATATAATAGAAGAGGCATTTTTAGGCCTGACAGGTCAGCTAAGCCTTCTTTTTGTAAATATCATTGATACGTTGACTTCTAAGCAAATCAACTTTTTATTGGCTGTGGCAGATGGTGTTGTTAACTTTTCATCAAAAGAAATACTTACCAAATATAAATTAGGAACTTCTGCGAATATAAAAAATTTAAGAAAGGCGACATTGGAAAAAGATCTAATAGATATTTTACCTGGAAATATAACTGAACTTCAGGATCCTGTTTTTGAATATTGGATAAAAAATATTTATACAGGTTCACTACGATAAACACCTCCTTTTTTGGTAGAATTTGAGTATGCAAATTAGCTACCCAAATTCTACTTTCTTTTTTTAGTATAAATTGTTATAGCTTAAATTACAATTGATACAAAAAATAATTCATTAGTAACAACTGTTTGGATAGGGATATTTATTGGATTTACAGAGGTTTACGATTAAGCTGTAAAGTATTGATTTATAGCTATTTAGTAGCAAACGTAGTTCTGCAAAGACTCTGGTGATTTCATACGTAGGTATGGAAACTCAGGAGGTCTCTGTTAAACCCCAGATTAGAGTGCTTTTACAAACCTCTAGTCAGGCATTAGAGGAAGTGATGGTTGTTGCTTATGGCACAACTAAAAAGGCCTCTTTTACAGGTTCTGCAAAAGCCGTTAGTGCTGAAGAAATCGTATCTGGTTCAAAAGAATCTTTGGACAAAGCATTAACAGGTAAATTGACAGGTGTACGTGTAACAACTACTACCGGTGACCCAGGTTCTCCAGGTGAAATCAACATCCGTGGTGTTGGGTCTATCAGTGCGTCAAAGTCTCCTTTGTATGTAATAGATGGCGTACCTGTCAAGAATGATAGCGATATGAGCTATTATGGTAAAACATCCAGCATCCTTAGTTCTTTGAATCCGGATGACATTGAGAACATGACAGTGTTGAAAGATGCTGCTGCTGCTTCTTTGTATGGATCACGTGCCGCCAATGGTGTAATTATTATTACAACTAAATCCGGTAAAAAGGGGAAAACAAAAGTTTCTTATACTGGTGAAGTTGGGTGGTCTAACATGGCTGTAAAACAGTATGTTCCGATGAATGCCAGCCAGATACTTGAATATGGAAAAGAAGCTATTGCTAATTATTACATTCTGAATGGTGATGCAAGCAATCGTGACGAAGCATACGCTCTTATTGATTCAGAAGGTGATATGGCCTCTTTCTTTAATGATCCTTCTGGCAAAACGAATACTAATTGGAGAGACGAGGTTTATCGCACTGCTTTGACTCAAGACCATCAGGTTGCTATCAGTGGTGGTGCTGAAAAGACTCAATTCTATGTAGGGTTCGGCTATAATAAGTCTGAAGGTATTGTGATCGGTACAGATTTTGACCGTTTAAGTGGGCGTTTAAATTTGGATCATCAAGTTAATAACTGGTTGAGTTTTGGCGTAAAACAATCTATCGCTTATTCAAAACAAACTGGTGGTCGTGACCAAGGAAGTCAGGAGCAGGGAATCGGTACATCTTCTCCTCTTAGCTTGGTATTCACTGCTGATCCAACTGCTCCGGTTAAAAATCCTGACGGATCTTATAATGAGAATGCTTGTTGGGGAGCGGCCTCCAACCCTCATTTAATGCTTGGCGATGACCAGTGGATCAAGTCTAAAACTATGCGTAGTTTAACTAATGCAGATGTTCAGGTGAAATTCTCAGATAAGGTTTCCTTCAAAAGTATCTTAGGTTATGACTTTATAGATACAAAACACTTTGAATATTGGAGTCCGACAAGTGTTGATGGAGAGTCGGTAAAAGGATTAGGTTCACGTTATAATTATGAAAACCGTAACTTGACCAGTTCTTCAACATTGAGATATGCAAATTTGTGGAATGATGTACACTCATTTGATGTGCTAGGTGGTTTTGAAGTTGAAAATCAACAATTGACCAATATCATTGCTACTGCTAAACAATATTCAACTGATAAATTACCAGAGTTGGGTAATGGTCAGCCTGATAATGCTTATAGTAATGTATATGAGTCAGGTTTGGTTTCTTATCTGGCTACAGCAAATTATAATTATGATAACAAATATTATCTGTCTGCCAGCTTCCGTCGTGATGGTTCTTCTCGCTTGGGTTCAGATAATCGTTGGGCTAACTTCTGGTCTGTATCAGGTGCTTGGAGAATAAATAAAGATTTCTTGAAAGATAACGACTTGTTCTCTGATCTGAAATTACGTCTTTCTTATGGTACGAATGGCAACTTGCCTAGTGACTATTATGCAAACTTGGCTTTGTATTCATTCAGCTCCGGATATGGTCCTTCTTCCGCTATTTATTGGAGTCAGGCAGGTAACAGTAAATTAGGTTGGGAAAAATCTCAGAACTTCAACATCGGTTTAGACTGGAACATGTATCAACGTGTAAATCTAACAGTTGAATATTATAATAAAAAGACCACAGACCTTTTGTTTGAAGTTCCGGCATCTATTGTTACCGGTTTTGAAAACAACTGGCAGAATTTAGGCGAGTTGAAAAACACAGGGCTTGAAATAGAGGTTAACTCTCAAAACATCAAGAACCATGATTTCTCATGGGATACAAACTTCAACCTGACTTATCAGCAGGTTAAGATTAATAAACTTCCGGAAGGGAAAGATATCCAATACGGAGATGGTGAAATGTACCTGCATCGTGAAGGCGAATCAATGTATACCTTCTATTTGCCGGAGTGGAAAGGGGTTAACCCTGAAACAGGTTTAGGTGAATACTGGAAAGATCCTGAAGATCACAGCCAAGGTGTTGTCAATTATTATGCAGAAGCAGGTAAAGGCATAGTTGGTAAAGCCATTCCTGATGTGATCGGTGGTTTAACCAATACATTCAAATATCGTGATTTTGACTTATCTTTCCTGATCACATATCAGTTTGGTGGCGATATGTTCGATTATCCGGGATATTTCTTCCACCATGATGGATTCCGTTTAGGTTCATTCAATATAGAAAACGATGTTGCCGGAAACTATTGGAAAAATCCGGGTGACGTAGTGGACTATCCGAAACCTATTTACGCAAATCCTTATCGTACGGACCGTTTCTCCAGCAGAACAATCGTATCTTCTGATAATATTCGTATGCGTGAGATAACATTAGGTTATAATCTCCCGGTTTGGAAAAATATTTTCAATAACCTGAGAGTTTATTTCCGTGCAAATAATCCATTTATGATCTGGTCTAAATGTGATCGTGTTGATCCTGATGTTCCATTGAATGGTTATCGTCAGGTGGATACACCTCCAACCAAGAGTTTTGTCTTTGGTGTAAATATCACTTTATAATCTAAGTAAAACAGATAATGAATATGAAAAAAATATATTTGGTTAGTTTAGCATTTATGCTGTTGACCGCAGCTTGTAACGATGTGCTGGAAAAAACTCCAGGAACAAGCTTACCGGTAGATGAAGCGATTACTTCAGTAGATGATTTACAGAATGCCGTAAATGGTATTTATGCAGATCAGGCCACGGAAGTAGGATCTTACGGTGGCGATTTCTCTTTATTCGCAGATTTGCGTGGAAGCGATTTTCAGTCAATCTCTGATGTGAATCATGCTGGTCCTATGTACCGTTATCAACTGGATAAAAACCACTCTTTGGTATTCAGTTTTTATAAAGTATTCTATGTGTCTCTGGCTAGAATTAACAGCGTTTTAGCTGCTTCCGAGAATTTAGAAGGAGATATTGCTAACCTTCAAGGGGAATTGTACGCAATGCGTGCTTTATATCATTTTGACCTGGCACGACTATTTGCTAAGTTACCGACTTCGGGAGATATGAATGGCTTGGGAATCGTATTGTCTGATAATGTTTTTGAGACCAATTATATTGGTGAAAGAGCAACATTACAAGCTACCTACGATTTTATAATCAGTGATTTGAATAAAGCACTTCCTATGCTGACAAAGGATAAAGCGCAAGGACATATAAATTATTGGGCTGCTTTAGGTATTCGTGCACGTGCTTATTTGTATCTGGGTAAATATGCTGAGGCATTGAATGATTGTAAGGAAATAATAGCGTCTTCTCCTTATAAACTTTACTCTATAGATGAATATCTTTCTGTATGGGATAAAGAAGGGACAAATGAAGTTATGTTTGAAATACTAACGACTTCCATTTATAATGCCCAACGTAATTCTATAGGTTATTATACACATGCAAAGGGTTATGGAGAATGTGCATTTACAGAAAGTTTTAAAGCCGAATTCGATGCTCGTCCTAATGATATTAGAACACAGCTTATTGCAGAAGAGTCTGATAATGGTTATACAGGATTCTATCCACAAAAGTATAAAGGACGTGACGGACAAATCTATGTGAATAACCCAAAAGTGATCCGTTTATCTGAAGTTTATCTGATTGCTGCAGAATGTGCATTGAAAGAAGGTAATGCGGGAGAAGCTGCTCAATATATTAACACTCTCCGTAAGAATCGTATAACTGATTATACTGATGTGACCTCCGTGACATTAGATGATATATTAATGGAAAGACGCCTTGAGTTGTTTACAGAAGGGCATACGGCCTGGGATTATTGGAGAAATGGAAAATCGGTAAATAATAAGTTTGCAGGAGAAATTAAGGCAGATGATTATCGTACGATTCTTCCTATGCCTATGACTGAAATAAATGTATCTGGTGGAAAGTTACAACAAAACCCTAATTATTAAACCAGATTATAGATGATAATATAAAGAGCCGCTTCACTTCACATTGAGGAGCGGCTTTTTTGTGAATGTTATTGAGCAATTTAACCACAGCTTGTTTCTTATAAGAAATAAATACATTATCTTTGATAAATGTTTTACTTATAAGTAATAAAATATGAAAGTACCGGAGTTTTATAAAAGAGAATTATATCTTGACCGCATTAAGCCATTTATAAATACACAAATGATCAAGGTATTGACTGGTCAGCGGCGTGTTGGTAAAAGTTTTCTTATTTTCCAATTGATGGACTATATACGCGAACTATACCCATCCTCCGATTTGATCTATATTAATAAGGAATTATTTGAATTTGATAATTTGAAAGATTACTCTGATTTGATAAACCATGTGACAGAGCAATATACTAAGACTGCTCATAAATGTTTCTTGTTTATTGATGAAGTACAGGATATTACCAACTTTGAAAAAGCATTGCGACATTTTTTTGCGAAAGGTGACTATGATATATATTGTACAGGCAGCAATGCGAATATGCTCTCCGGTGAATTAGCGACCTATTTAAGCGGGCGTTACATTGAATTTAAAATATATAGTCTCACCTACAATGAGTTTTTGCAATTTCATAAACTAGAAGATAGTTCGGACGCTTTTACTAAGTTCTATAAATTTGGAGGATTACCTTATTTAATTAATCTGCCATTCAATGAACTGTTGATTTCTGATTATCTTAGAAGTATTTATAATACAATAATCCTGAAAGATGTAGTGAATAGATATAATATAAGAAATGTCAGGCAATTGCAAGACTTAACCATCTATCTGGCTGATACAATAGGAAATTTATTTTCTGCAAATAAAATAAGCGAATATCTTAAATCTCAGCGTGTCGATTTGCCTCCTAAAACAATATTAGAGTATCTGACTTATCTTAACAATGCTTATTTTGTGAAAAGACTACGTCCTTCTGATATTCAAGGGAAACGACAATTCCAGATAGGAGAAAAATACTATTTTGAAGATTTGGGCATCCGTCATGCGATTCGACCTTTTAAACCAAATGATATAGGGCAGGTATTAGAAAATGTTGTTTGCCATCACCTTTTGGTCAACGGATATGATTTGTCAGTCGGGAGGGATGGAGAAAAAGAGATAGATTTTGTTGGAGAAAAAGACGGAGAAAAGATATATGTTCAGGTGGCGTATTCGGTAATGGATCCAAAATCACACCAACGGGAATTTGGAAATCTTTTAGCTATAAAAGATAATTATCCTAAAATGGTTATCACGATGGATGAGTTAGAAGGAAGTTCGTATGAAGGAATTAAACAAATCCCAGTACGAAAGTTTTTACAAGAATTCAAATAGTTTTTCTATATTGCTTACAGGCGAATAAATGTTAATTATTTCATTTTTCAGGTAGAAATTTGGTATTAAAAATTGAATATCAAATTTTTACCTTTTTATTTGCTAATATTGCTAATCTATTAATTATCAACTTTATAAATGAAAATGAATTTAAGCCAAAAGTCAAATTGAATATTGTATTATTAAGTGATATATATTTCTTTTTTCAATGTATAATATTGGTTATCAGCGCATTGTGTAAAAACATAGTTCTGCAAAGACTCTGGTAATTTCATACGTAGGTATGAAAAGCCAAGAGGTTTCTGTTAAATCAAAGTTGAATATTTTGTTGGAGTCTGATAGCCAGATGATTGATGAGGTAATGGTTGTGGCTTATGGTACAGCCAAGAAAAGTGCATTTACTGGCTCTGCTGCAACGATTAAAACGGAGAAGATAGCAGCCCGCCAAGCTGCTAATTTGACGAATGCTTTGGCTGGTCAGGTTGCTGGTGTGCAAATAACAAGTAACACCGGTCAGCCGGGTAAAGATGCAGAAGTCCGTATTCGTGGTATCGGTTCTATTTCTGCCAGCAACAAGCCGTTATATGTAGTAGATGGTGTTCCTTATGATGGCGAAATCTCTGCAATCAGTACTTCTGATATTGAGTCGATGACTGTATTGAAAGATGCAGCTTCAAATGCTTTGTATGGTGCCAGAGGTGCTAACGGAGTTATTTTGGTTACAACAAAAAAGGGAAAGACCGGTGAAGCCCGCATTAATTTTGATGCTAAGTGGGGTGTAAACAAACGTGGTATTCCTTCTTATAAGGTTGTTACTGATCCGGGTAAATTTTATGAATTAGCTTATTCTGCTATTTATAACGGTGATTTAAAAGGGTATACTGCGGCTGGTGATCTGGCAACAGCCAATGCATTTGCCAATCAGCAAATGCTTTCAAGTAAGTATCTGGGATATCAGGTCTTTACTGTTCCTAACGGTGAACAATTGGTCGGCATGGATGGAAAATTGAATCCGAATGCAACATTAGGCTATAATGACGGTACATATTATTATTCGCCTGACAATTGGACAGATGAACTGTTTGAAAACAATGCCCGTCAGGAATACAACTTGAATGTAAGCGGTGCAACAGACAAAATGAGCTATTATATGTCAGCTGGCTATTTGAATGACCAGGGAATTGTTCCGAACTCAGGCTTTAAGCGCTATTCTGCTCGTTTAAAAGCTGATTATCAAGTTAAGCCTTGGTTGAAATTAGGTGGAAATATGTCATTTGCCCATTATGATAGCCGTGAACAAGATACGGAAGGTAGTACTTCAAATGGAAATGCTTTTTATTCAGCTAATATCATGGGAGCTATCTATCCTATGTATGTTCGTGATGCTTCCGGCAATATTATGTACGACGATCGTGGTTTCAAGAGATATGATTACGGATCGGATACGAATTTTTCTCGTGAGGGTGTTATCCCGAATGCGAATCCGTTAGCAAGTTATATGTTGGATAAGAGAAATTATGCCGGTGATGTGCTGAGTGGTAAATGGTTTGCGGAAATCGATATTTGGGATGGTATCAAAGCAAATATCAATATCGGTGTGGATGCAAACAATGTGCGGATGAGAAACCTGGTGAATCCATATTATGGACAGTATTCTGAAGCGAGTGGTGTGGGAGGTATTATCAGTACTGAGGCCCGGCGTACATTCAGTACGAACCAGCAATATTTGCTGACCTATAATAAGACGTTCAATGAGGTTCATAACCTGGACGTACTGGCTGGTCATGAAAACTATAATTACCAGTATTCTTATTTGTATGGTAGCCGTGAAAAGCTGTACAATCCGGATATGCCGGAACTAAACAATGGTATTTTGAACCAGAATAATAGCGGTTATTCCAGAAACTATGCGACAGAAGGTTGGCTTTTCCGTGTTCAGTACGATTATGACGGTAAATATTTCGGTTCAGCTTCTTTCCGCCGTGATGGTTCTTCGGCTTTCGATCCGGATAACCGTTGGGGTAACTTCTGGTCTGTCGGTGCCGGTTGGTTGATAAACAAGGAAGCCTTCCTGGCCGACCAGAGTTGGATTGATATGTTGAAGTTCAAGATTAGCTACGGTCTTCAGGGAAATGATAATCTGATGTATCAAGGCGGTTTAACTCGTAATTACTATCCTTATCAGGACCAGTATTCATTGGCGAACAGCAATGGTGATTTTTCTACATCATTATATTATAAAGGAAACAAAGATATCACCTGGGAAACCTCTCATAGTTTCAATACCGGATTCGATTTTACTTTCTGGGGTGGTAAGTTGAGCGGTTCTGCCGAATACTTCTCTCGTAAAACAACAGACATGCTTTATTTTAAGCCGGTTGCTCCTTCAATGGGTTATTCACGCTATCCTGAGAATGTCGGTTCGATGGTAAATCGGGGTGTAGAATTGGATTTGCATTCAAACATCATCAATACTAAAGACTGGACCTGGAATGTGGATTTGAACCTAACTCATTTCAAAAATAAAGTATTGAAACTGGCTCCTGAGTTGAACGGACAACTGATCGACGGTTCCCGTATTTATCGGGAAGGCGAATCTATGTACCAAAAGTATTTACCGAAATATGTAGGTCCGGATCCTGAAACCGGCGCTCCCTCATGGGCTTTACTGAAACCGGATGAAAATGGTAAGACAACGACTACTACTTATTCGGTGGCTTCTTCCAATCGTTTTGCATCGGGCGATATTCTCCCGAAGGTTTATGGTGGATTCGGTACCAGTCTGACAGCTTACGGTTTTGACTTCTCGATCACTTTTGCTTATCAATTGGGCGGACGCATCATGGATAACACGTATGCGCAGCTGATGAGTTCACAAGCAATAGGCGATGCCTGGCATGAAGATATATTGAGAGCCTGGACTCCGGAAAATAAGAATACGGATATTCCTCGTTTGAATGTACAGGACCAGCGGTATACAAATACTATAACACAGGATCGTTGGTTGACAAGTTCCGATTATCTGAGTTTGCAAAATATTACATTCGGTTATACCCTGCCGAAATCCTGGACGCGCAAATTACAGATCGAAGGGGTCCGTTTGTATTTTGTAGCTGATAACGTTGCATTGTGGACAGCTCGTAAAGGTTTGGATCCTCGTCAGGATTATGATGAAGTGGAAAACGTTTATTCGCCGATCCGTACAATTTCCGGCGGTGTTTCTTTAAATTTCTAATTCGTTAAATAGCATTTAATATGAAGTTAACAAGTAAATATATAATGTTTGCAAGTGCCGCTTTGACGTTGGCCTCTTGCGATTTGGATAAGTTTCCGGAAGGCCAGTATGTTGCTGGAGACCAAAAAGAAGACGTTATCGATAAAAGACCGAATTTGATTACAGCAGAAGTAAATGCGATGGCTGCTCAGTTGAATATGTACGGGACGATTTCCGATGATGCTACAACTTATCATAATGATTATGGTGTACCTGCGATTGCTATGCTCTATGAGCAAAGCGGTCAGGATATGCCGTCGACGACAACCGGATATAACTGGTTTAACGGTGCCCAGAATTATTCCGACCGTGTTTATACCAGTACAACCGATGAATTGATCTGGAAAATATTCTATAACCACATGAAGGCTGCCAACAATGTATTGACATTGACGGAAGGTTCCGACGATGCTTCTATGAAGGTTTATCGCGGACAGGCGTTTGCTGCACGTGCTTACGATTATCTGAATCTGGCTCAGACTTATCAGTTTACATACGCAGGGCATGAAAATGAACCTTGTGTGCCGATCGTTACTGAAAAAATGACGGAAGAAGAGCTGCAGAATAATCCGCGTGCTACTGTTCAGCAGGTTTATGACCAGATCATGAGCGACTTGAATCAGGCGATCGAATTACTGGCAGGTAATGATAATGGTACGAACAAAGACCAGATTGACGAAGCTGTAGCTTACGGTCTACGCGCTCGTGCTAATTTGGTGATGCAAAAATGGGCGGATGCAGCTAAAGATGCAGAAAAAGCAATTGCCGGCGGTAGTCCTCAAACATTGGCTGAGGTTTCGAAACCGACATTCAACTCAGCAGCAGCTAGTTCCTGGTTGTGGGGAGTTTTGATTTCTCCGGATAACGATGTGGTAACTACGGGTATTATTAACTGGCCTTCTCACTTGAGTTCGTTAACCGGCAACGGATATACGACTTTAGTCGGTGCCTGGCGTTATATTACTGACAAATTGTACAACCAGATCTCTGATACCGATATCCGCAAACAGTGGTTTATCTCTCCGGATACAACTTCCGCATTAGTTGCGAATGCGACTGTCGGAGGAGAGTCTGTCATCGATTATTTTGGTCTGACTCCTTATGTAAATGTGAAGTTCGGCCCTTACCAGGATGTAATGGCTAATACAACAAACTCTCAGGACTGGCCTCTGATGCGTGTAGAAGAAATGATTTACATCAAGGCGGAAGGTGAGGCTATGAGCGGAAACTTGTCGCAGGCTAAATCAACGTTGGAGAGTTTTGTGCAGACTTATCGTGATCCGTCTTATACCTGTAAGGCTACTTCGGCTCAGGAAATGCAGGATGAAATCTGGATGCAGCGTCGTGTGGAACTTTGGGGTGAAGGTTTTGCCTTGTTCGATATCTTGCGTCTGAAAAAACCGATCGATCGTAAAGGTACGAACTACGAACCTGTTATTCAATACAGATTGGAGCCGGAATCTCAGATTATGATCTATCGTATTCCTCAGGGCGAAATTGAGTCTAATGGAAGTATTTCGGATGCCGATAATAATCCGGCGGCACCGAATCCTACAGTATAATATAGATATGTATTATAGTTTTATATAGAAGAGGGTGAACATTAAGTTTTCACCTAATAAATTCAGTACAATCTTACCCAGTGAAGTTTTATGTATCTGGGGTATGGATAGATAAATAAATACCCGATAAGGTCCAGTTGATCTTTATCGGGTATTTATATTTTAGGGAATCGGCTACAATAGTGTTAGTTTGATTCTGATTTCGTCTGTCTGTAAAGAGCACTTTCTATATTTTTTTCTTTCTATCAATAAAAAAATAATTTCTCTATGTTTCACTTTCTGAACCAATTACGTTTTTTGTGAATTTTAGTTTCCTTTTTGGGTAGTCTCTTCTTGTTTTTTGTTTTTTATGATTGGTAAGTCTCTTTTATCTTTGTAACCGAAAAGAAGAGCAGCAGCATCAGAATCGGTTGTTTTTTAAGGTAGGTCGGAGCATTATGCCTAATTTTGTCGGAACTCCGGTAAATATGTGATAACAAACTTTTAGTTTGTCTTATACGAAAGAAAGAACTTATTATCGTTCCTTCGTGTTTCATTCAGAAAATAAAATATATATCATGGAAAAAGTAATTTACAACTTGGTGTTTAACCGTAAGAAACTGTTAAACTCAGAAGGGAAAGCTTTGATTCAGGTAGAGGCCTATCTGAACAAGCAGAAGAAGTATTTTTCAACAAAGGTTTATATTAAGCCTTATCAGTGGGACGCAAAGAGAAAAGCTGTAAAGAATCATCCGAATATGGAGTCTCTGAATCAGTATCTGTCTAATTTTATTGCGGAATTGGAACAACTGGAACTTGAAGTAGTCCATAGTGGCAAGGAATTTTCTTTGAATGATCTGAAAGAGAAACCTGAGACTGGTCAGACTTCTTTTTCTCTGTTTATGCTAAATGAGATTAAACAGAGTAATCTGAAACCGTCAACGATGAAAAATCATTTTTCAACATTGCAGGTTCTTTCATCTTACCAGGCAGAAGTTAGTTTTAACGACTTAAGTTATAATTTTCTTTGCGATTTCGAGCACTATCTATTGGAAAATAAGTACCATCGGAATACGATCGCCAAACATATGAAACATCTGAAACGTTATATCAATCTGGCGATCAATAAAGATTTATTCGATTTGCATCGGTACCCTTTCCGTAAATACAAGATCAAATATATGGAAAGTAAAAGATCTCATCTTACTCCGGAAGAACTGGGGCAACTGGAGAGTCTTAACCTGAAAGGGCGGCGTACGCTTCAGCGGACTTTGGATATGTTTCTGTTTAGTTGTTATACCGGACTCCGTTTTTCGGATATAGTGAGTATAACAAGAGATAATTTTCTTTGTATTGACGATAAAATATGGTTGATCTATTCTTCTGTTAAAACAGATGTGAATGTACGTTTACCTTTGTTTTTACTGTTTGACGGGAAAGCGTTGCCCATCTATGATCGATACAAGAACAGTCCGTGGACTTTGTTTGATATGCCGGCTTCTTCCAATTCGAATGTAAACAAGCAGATCCGCAGACTTTGTAAGATGGCTAATATAGATAAGAAGGTTTCATTCCACACAGCTAGACATACGAATGCTACATTATTGTTATATAATGGAGCAAATATAACAACTGTGCAGAAACTTCTGGGGCATAAAAGCGTACGAACAACAGAAATATATAGTAATATTATGGATATGACGGTTGTGCGTGACCTTTCCAGCTTGACAGGCCTTAAATAATTATACGAAAATGGCATTAGGGAACGTAGGAAATGCACTATGGATTTTTCTGTGTTCTCTAATGCGTGCTGACAAAATGATACATTATGTCCGGGGATGTCTGGGTGTGTATGTGATGTGTCTTGCTTTTTGTTATAAAATACTGCTTTCAAACATTAGAATTCCTTTATATTTTTACGGTATTTATGCTTTGAAAAGTAAATAAAATATCCGACTTTTGTCTGCATGATGAGTCAACCTTTAGCAGAAAGATTACGTCCAAAGACGTTGGATGATTATATCGGACAAAAACACCTTGTTGGACAAGGAGCTGTATTAAGGAAAATGATTGATGCAGGACGTATACCCTCATTTATTCTTTGGGGACCTCCGGGAGTAGGAAAGACGACGTTGGCACAAATCATTTCCAATAAACTGGAAGCCCCTTTCTATACTTTGAGTGCGATCAGTTCGGGGGTGAAGGATGTACGTGATGTAATAGAAAAAGCAAAAGGAAATCGCTTTTTCAATACCGTATCTCCGATTTTATTTATTGATGAAATACATCGTTTCAGTAAATCCCAGCAGGATTCCTTGTTGAATGCTGTAGAAACGGGAGTTGTAACGTTGATTGGAGCAACGACGGAGAATCCTTCTTTTGAAGTTATTCGTCCGTTATTATCCAGATGTCAGGTATATGTTCTGAAGTCGCTGGATAAAAGCGATTTGCTTACATTATTGAATAAAGCAGTCAAAGAAGACATTATACTGAAGGAGAAAGATATCCAGTTGAAAGAGACGGATGCCATGTTGCGCTATTCCGGTGGTGATGCCAGAAAGCTTCTGAATATCCTGGAGTTGGTTGTCTCTGCCGAAGAGACGGATAAGATAGAAATAACCGATGAAAGGGTTGTAGAGCGTTTGCAGGAGAATCCGGCTGCTTATGATAAAGGCGGTGAAATGCATTATGATATAATTTCTGCTTTTATCAAATCAATTCGGGGAAGTGATCCTGACGGTGCTATTTATTGGCTGGCCCGTATGGTGGCAGGAGGGGAGGATCCGGAGTTCATCGCCCGGCGACTTGTGATTTCAGCAGCCGAAGATATCGGCCTGGCTAATCCGAATGCCCTGTTATTGGCAAATGCCTGTTTTGATGCTTTGAAGAAAATCGGTTGGCCTGAAGGACGGATCATCTTGGCGGAGACGACTGTTTATCTGGCTAGTAGCCCTAAAAGTAATTCGGCTTATATGGCAATAAATGATGCGCTGGCATTGGTGGAACGTACCGGTAACCTGCCTGTCCCGCTTCATCTGCGTAATGCACCGACAGCTTTGATGAAAGAGTTGGATTATGGCAAAGAGTATAAATATGCTCATGATTATAAAGATAACTTTGTTAAACAGGAGTATTTGCCTAAAGAAGTGCTTAATCAACGCTTCTGGAAAGGACAGAATAATCCGGCGGAACAAAAACTGGTCGAGCAAATGAAAAAGCTATGGGGAGACCGGTTTTGATAATTGACAATTAATAATTGAAAAAGGAAGAACTGCTGTATAAAAGATGTTAGAAAAGAAGTAAATGTTGCTTTTTGCTAATAATTTATACTTTTTGATTTCTTCATTTCAATTAAATTCGTACATTAGCCGCCTGTTTTAAAAAACACGTTACTTAAATAATATATAACATTAAAAAGAAATTGATATGAAGAAGCACAATTTTTCTGCAGGACCTTCTATTCTGAGCGAATACACGATTAAAAATGCAGCAGCAGCTGTTGAAAATTTCGCGGGTACAGGGTTATCGATTCTTGAAGTATCTCATAGAGGTAAAGAATTTGTTGCAGTAAACGACGAAGCCAGAGCATTGATTAAAGAACTTCTGGATGTTCCGGCTGGTTACGAGGTTGTATTTCTGGGCGGTGGTGCCAGCATGCAGTTCTGTATGGTTCCTTTCAACTTGCTGAATAAGAAAGCTTCTTATCTGGATACGGGAACATGGGCCTCTAATGCGATCAAAGAAGCTAAGTTGTTCGGAGAAGTAGACGTTGTCGCTTCTTCAAAAGATGCAAACTATACTTTTATCCCGAAAGGTTATCAGGTTGCTGAAGATTCGGATTATTTCCATTTTACATCCAATAATACGATCTATGGTACGGAAATGCGTTACGATCCGGATATGAAGGTTCGTTTGGTATCTGATATGTCTTCCGACATTTTCTCTCGTCCGATCGATATATCCAAATATGATATTATTTATGCCGGTGCCCAGAAGAACCTGGCTCCTGCAGGTGTAACATTGGCTATTGTGCGTACGGATGCTTTGGGTCATGTAGATCGTGCTATCCCTACAATGCTGAATTACAATACGCACATCAAGAAAGATTCTATGTTCAATACGCCTCCTGTATTCCCTATTTTTGCAGCTCTGCAAACATTGAAATGGTATAAGGAACTGGGCGGTGTAGCTGCTATCGAAAAGATGAACCTTGAAAAAGCAGCTATCCTTTATGATGAAATTGACCGTAATAAATTATTCAAAGGTACTGCCGCTGTAGAAGACCGTTCTATTATGAACGTTTGCTTCGTAATGAACGACGAATATAAAGAACTGGAAGATGAATTCAGTAAATTCGCTTCAGCTGCCGGTATGGTAGGTATTAAAGGACACCGTTCAGTTGGCGGATTCCGTGCCTCTCTTTATAACGCGATGCCTAAGGCCAGCGTGGAAGCTTTGGTTGCTACAATGAAAGAATTTGAAAAACAGCATTAATCATGACAAAGGTATTAGTTGCTACAGATAAACCTTTCGCTGCGATAGCAGTGAAAGGTATCCGTGAAGTGGTGGAAGCAGCAGGTTACGAGCTGGCTCTTCTGGAAAAGTATACGGATAAAGCCCAATTACTGGATGCTGTAAAAGATGCGAATGCAGTTATTATCCGCAGTGATATTATCGATGCTCCTGTGTTGGATGCTGCTAAAGAACTGAAGATCGTTGTTCGTGCCGGTGCCGGTTACGACAATGTAGACCTGGCTGCTGCTACGGCTCATAATGTATGTGTAATGAATACTCCAGGACAGAATTCCAATGCCGTGGCTGAACTTGTTTTCGGTATGTTGGTTTATGCTGTCAGAAATTTCTATAACGGAACTTCCGGTACAGAACTGATGGGTAAAAAGCTCGGTATCCTGGCCTATGGTAATGTCGGACGCAATGTAGCCCGCGTTGCCAAAGGATTTGGTATGGATGTATATGCTTATGATGCATTCTGTCCGGCAGAGGTAATTGAAAAAGATGGTGTCAAAGCGGTTGCTTCTACTGCCGACTTGTTCAAAACCTGTCAGATCGTTTCTCTTCATATCCCGGCAACGGCTGAAACAAAAGGTTCTATCAATTTTGAATTGATGAACTCTATGCCTAAAGGGGCTATTGTTATCAATACAGCCCGTAAAGAAGTGATTGACGAAGCAGGTTTGAGCAAGATGATGGAAGAACGTCCTGACTTTAAGTATATTACAGATATTAAGCCTGCTATCGATGCAGATCTGGCTGCCAAATATCCGGATCGTTACTTTGCTACTCCTAAAAAGATGGGTGCACAGACTTCCGAAGCAAATATCAATGCCGGTATTGCTGCTGCAAAACAAATCGTGGATTTCATTCAGAATGGTAACGAGAAGTTCAGAGTTAATAAATAAATCCGCAACATTATGGCAAAGATAAAACCTTTTAAAGGCATCCGTCCGCCGAAAGATTTAATAAAAGAAGTCGCTTCACGCCCTTATGATGTATTGAATTCAGAAGAAGCACGTGAAGAAGCAAAAGGAAACGAAAAGTCATTATATCATATTATTAAGCCGGAAATAGATTTTCCGGTAGGAACAGACGAACATGATCCGGCTGTTTATGAAAAGGCTGCTGAAAACTTCCGGTTGTTTCAGGAGAAAGGTTGGTTGGTTCAGGATCAGAAGGAACAATATTATGTATATGCACAGACTATGAACGGACGTACACAGTATGGCCTGGTTGTATGTGCTTATGTAGATGATTATCTGAAAGGTAATATCAAGAAACATGAATTGACCCGTCGTGATAAAGAAGAAGACCGTATGAAGCATGTTCGTGTGAATAATGCCAATATCGAACCGGTATTTTTTGCTTATCCTGACAATTCGGAACTGGATGCTATCGTAAAGAAATATACGGCGAATGCTCCGGAATATGACTTCGTGGCAGAATTGGATGGGTTTGGCCATACTTTCTGGATCATTGACGAAGATAAAGATATTGCTCGTATCACCGAATTATTTGAAGCGATGCCTTCATTGTATATAGCTGATGGTCATCACCGTTCGGCAGCGGCAGCTTTGGTAGGAGCGGAGAAAGCGAAGCAAAACCCGAATCATCGTGGAGATGAGGAATATAACTACTTCATGGCTGTTTGTTTCCCGGCTAATCAGTTGACTATTATCGACTATAACCGTGTTGTCAAAGACCTGAACGGACTTACGGAAGAAGAGTTTCTGGCAAAAGTGGCTACAAACTTTACAGTAGAAGATAAAGGTACGGAGATCTATAAACCGACAGGATTGCATAACTTCTCTCTCTATTTGGGAGGTAAATGGTATTCCCTGACAGCTAAACCGGGAACATACAACGACAATGATCCGATCGGTGTGCTTGACGTTACGATTTCTTCCAATTTAATACTGGATGAAGTGCTTGGTATTAAGGACTTACGCTCAGATAAACGAATTGACTTCGTAGGTGGTATCCGTGGCTTGGGCGAATTGAAACGCCGTGTAGACAGTGGAGAAATGAAAGTAGCCCTGGCTCTCTATCCCGTCACTATGAAACAATTGATGGATATAGCCGATACCGGTAATATCATGCCTCCTAAGACAACCTGGTTTGAACCCAAACTACGTTCGGGACTGGTTATTCATAAATTGGTATAAAAGAATAAGTAAATTATATTTTATAAATAGAAAAGCGGATATGCAGTTCAAATAGCTGACATATCCGCTTTCTTTTATTTCTTTATCCTTTCGGTCACTTTTGTTCCAGTGTCTGTCGCTATTCCTTGCAGTTCTACATATTCGACTCCTAGCGGATTGCTTGGTTTTGTTTTGACATAGAGCGATTCGAGTTTTGCCTGTTGGTTGTCGATAGTAGCCAGACAAATATATTCGCCATCCTTCCTGCAAATAGTTAGTACTTTAGCAGGATAGGCACTTAATGTAACTTCGGCCGAATCGTCTCCTGTCGATACAAGTTTATATCCGTAAGCCATCTTACGTTGGAAATAACTTAATCCGTTTGTTTCTCCCGGACGTTCTTCACGGTTCACCCAGTAGACATTAAGCGGTGATTTAGTATTTAGCTTACCATTCTCCAGATTAATGTCATAGCAAACTAAGTTTTTATTGGTACTGCGGGCGATATGAAAAAGCCTTTCTGCAGTTGGATAGGTATCTTCATCCGGATTGGTAGCAGAAACAGATGCAGATATCAGCAAGCAACAGGATAGGAGAATTATAAGTATATGTTTCATGATGTTATATCTTTATTTGGGATGACAGATAATCCAAGTATTTCCTGATACCTGTTTCATCATCCGGTTCCGGGCTCCATGGAGCCATGTTTTCCGGGTGTAAGGGAGCAAAAGGCCCTGGTTTCACTTCATAGACGACAGTACCCGACTCCAGAACAAGCAGGCAATGCCATATACCCGGGGCGATCTCCGCACCATACGATCCGGCCTTTGGATCGAGTAACAGCTTTTCGGTAATGTTTCCCTTTTCGTCAAAAAGGAAAAGCATTGCTTTGCCACGGAGAAGCAGGAATATTTCATCCTTATTAGGGTTGAGATGACGATGCGGGCGAATATAGGTTTCCGGTTCCATTGCGTTTAACAGTCGGTTGACCGGATCGTCCAGCTTTTCATGAAAATTATAATTCATGCGCAGCCGGGGTGATTGTTTTGCTCTGGCTGTTGTTTCGTCAAGTAGCTGTTCATTAATTATTTTCATGTCGTATAAGTTTTATTTTGAGCTACGAATGTACAAAATAAATCTTGGTTGTTATACTGATAATCCTTACATTTGTGCAGAACCTAAAAATCAACATATACATGAGGTCTTTTATTCATCGTTTCTGCTTTGTGATTTTTCTTCTCTCCCTGGTCTTATCTTGTAAGCGGGAAGAAAAGGAAAAGACCTATGTCATAGGAGTCTCACAATGTTTCAGCAACGATCCTTGGCAAAAGGCTATGTTACTGGATTTGCAGGTGAAAGCCTCCGATTATCCTAACCTGAAATTAAAAATAAAAGATGCTGCGGAAGATAACGAGAGACAGATTGCCGATATTCAGAAGTTTATCAAACAAAAGGTAGATCTTCTCATTATATCTCCAAATGAATCCAAACCTCTGACACCGATTGCCGTTGAAGCATTTCGGGCCGGAATACCCACAATTATCATCGACCGGAAGATTGAATCGAATGAATACACAGCGTTTATTGGAGCGGATAATTATGAAATCGGACGCTCTGCTGCCTTGTTTGTAAATTCATTACTGAAAGAAAAGACAACAATTGTGGAAGTGTGGGGGAGGAAAGGCTCTTCTTCTGCCCGCGAACGTCACCAGGGATTTGTCGATGCATTGATAGGGAATGATGTTATTACCTTGAAAGAGGTGATGGGGGGGTGGCATAATGAAGAAACAAAAACTAATGTTGCGGCCTTGGGGTCGTTTAACGATATCGATATCGTTTATGCTCATAACGATCTGATGGCCATGGCTGCCAGGGAAGTAATTATGACAAAAGACCCGAAGGCAGGAGAGAGGATCAAGTTTATCGGTATAGATGCGTTACCGGGTGTGGGGCATGGAATAGAAGCTGTCAGGAATGGATATTTAACGGCTTCGTTCCTGTATCCGACAGGAGGAAGTACGGCAATCAAAGTGGCCTGGCAGATATTGACCGGTCAATTCGTATCCAAGAAATACGCCCTGACGTCTGCCCTGATTGATAAGGGGAATGCCGGAACCATGTACCTGCAGTCTGAACAGTTGACTAACTATCAGGAACAAATCGAGAAACAACGTAATAACCTGGATGAGATCTTTTCACAATACCGTTTCCTGCAAAACTCGGTAGCAATGATTCTGTTGCTGATGGGGTTATTGATCCTGTTAGCCTTGTATGTGGTACATATCAATCGAAAGGTACAAAGAAAGAATCACGAACTGAAACAAACGAATATCCAGGTCGAACAGCAAAAGGAGGAACTGGCTATAGCCAATCGTAAGATTGAACAGGCAACAGCCCGGAAACTTCAATTTTTCACCAATGTGTCCCACGAAATAAAAACACCGCTAACTCTTATTTTGGGGCCACTGAATAAATTATCGAAAGAACTGCCGGAGAACTCGCCGTTAACCGATGATATCCATATTATCGGGAAGAATGCGGAACGATTGAAGCGTGTAGTCAATCAACTGCTTGACTTCCGTAAGGTGGAGAGTAATAAAATGAATATGCGTGTTACGCAAGTCGAACTGGTAACCTTTGTTGAGGAGGTAAAGTCCTATTTTGAAAATATGGCACAGAGTAAACAGATCAACTATTCTTTTTACCATGATATGCCTTCCGTACTTCTTTGGGTGGATACGGATAAAATGGAGAAGATATTAGCTAATCTGTTGTCAAATGCTTTTAAATTTACCCCGGATGGGGGAACTGTGACCATCCGTTTGCAGGATCATGCAGGTTATGTGATTTTGTCTGTGGAAGATAATGGAATAGGTATTCCTTCTGAAAACCTTTCTTCCGTATTTGAACAATTCTTTACCGGCGATCAGAATTATATAACCGGAACAGGCATAGGTCTTCATCTTACCTATGAATTTGTCAGTATGCATAAAGGACATATCGAGGTACAAAGTACACCCGGTAAGTTGACAGTCTTTACCGTCGAACTCCCCAAAGGCAAATCTCATTTTGATGAAACCTGTACATTTGCTCCTTCTGTGACCGAACTGTCCAGTGGAGTAGCCAATCTGGATACGAAAGAAATGGAGGAGATTGTAAAACGTACTTACGATTATACTATTCTTATTGCTGAGGATGATCCTGATATTGGCGCATACTTACAGAAAGAACTGAAACAGAACTTCCGCATTCTGTTGGCCGAGAATGGGATAAAGGCTTGGGAAATATTACAAAGAGAAGATGTTTCTATGGTTATGAGCGATATCATGATGCCGGAAATGAATGGATATGAGTTATGTAAGAAGATAAAATCAGATATCGCATTCAGTCATATCCCTGTAATCTTGCTTACTGCCCTGTCTGACGATAAACAGCGTATGTATGGGATAGCCAGTGGGGCGGATGAATATATCCAGAAGCCTTTCAATATGGAAGAAGTTAAATTGCGTATCGTTAAACGGCTGGAAGAACGGGCACGCTTACGGGATACACTTGCGCAGGAATTTCAATCGTCCGGTTCTTCGGATATGAAATTCGGAAAGGTGGAAAGTATGGATGAGTTATTCATGAGTAAGTTCATGAAACTGATAGAAGAGTCGTATGCAGACTCCGACTTCAGTATAGAGAAAGCCAGTGAGATGATCGGGCTTTCCCGGGTACACCTCTACCGGAAAGTAAAAGAACTGGCCGGAATAACACCTACCGACTTTTTGCGGAATTATCGGTTGAAGCGGGCTGCCGCCATGTTACAACAAAAGGCATACAATGTGAATGAAGTAGCCTATGCTACCGGTTTCGCCTCTCCGGCATACTTTTCCAAATGTTTTAAAGCCTTGTATAATATTACACCTACCGAATATTTGGGAAAAGAATAACGCTCGTTACATCTATGTAACATCTGTGTATTGTTGTCGATACTAAATTTATTATGTAACGATTGTTATCGATCTTGTAGCATATGTTATTGTCGGTATTTATTCCTTCTTTTAGTTTTGCATCATCAAAAGTTAGCAAGCAATTTGAACAGTGGAATATCTGCACAATGGAACAAATGAAACGACAAAATAGAAAGCCGGTTGTAGTCGGTATAGGTGAGCTCCTTTGGGACTTACTTCCTACAGGAAAGACAGCAGGTGGTGCGCCGATCAATTTTGTTTACCATGCTTCCCGTCTGGGAGCGGAGGGATATGCTATCAGTGCCATTGGTGACGATGATAACGGACGTGAGATATTGAACGAACTGGATAAAAATTCCATTCGGTATTTGATAGATAAAGTTCCTTATCCTACCGGGACAGTCAATGTTGAATTGAAAGAGGACGGGATTCCCGAATACACGATTACTGAAAGGGTTGCATGGGATCATATATCGCCAACATCGGTTGCTGTCGATCTGGCAGAACGTGTAGATGCTATCTGTTTCGGGACATTAGGACAGCGTTCCTTACAATCGCGTGATGCTATTCAGGCAATTCTTTCTTTTGCTCCGGACACGGCTTATCGTTTGTTTGATATTAATTTGCGTCAGCACTATTATGATAAAGTATTGATAGAGGAATCGCTTTATCTGGCGAATGTGTTGAAGATGAATGACGAGGAGCTACTTCGACTGAAAGAGTTATTTGACTTAACAGGTTCTGAAGAGAAGATCGCTACCTGGTTTATGAAGAATTATAACTTAAGAATGGTGGTACTGACTGCCGGTGCTTCATACAGTACGGTTTACACACCGGAAGAAGTTTCAACGTTACAGACCCCGAAAGTGGAAGTGATCGATACGGTAGGAGCGGGTGATGCATTTTCGGCTGCCCTGATAATGTCTCTGTTAAATGGGGTGAAACTGAGTGAGGCACATCGGTATGCCGTGAAGATTGCAGCGTTTGTTTGTTCCAACCAGGGAGCATGGCCTGCATACGAATAAATTATGGATGTTTCAATGCTAGATAATTATGTATAGGTTTACGTTTATGTTTTAAGGCAAAAAGATGGTTAGTTTTAGGTTTTTAATTTAGGTTGGTAAGAAAGGTCCGGTATCCTCCGGGCCTTTTATATTTAATGGTAAGTGACGGATTCTGCCTGAACTTGGTATATTATTTTCTTAAAGGTGTCCGGCATTATATTAATCTTGTCTGTTGTCAGTTCCGGCACGTTATAACTTTTCAGTAAGGTCATATTTTGTTCCGGGCTTTGTTGAGGTAACAGAAATGCCTTGTGGGCTTGTCCCTCCTTATCGAAGTAAGTAATGTACAAACGAGTATAAGAGCCATCGTCCCTGCGCGAACTGAAAACGATCCATCGGCCGTTGCTGCTCCAGCTATGATAACTGTCGGCGTCTTTGCTGTTTGCTTCATCTAAAGGGTATATGGAATCGTTCTCTAAATTCTTTACATATAGATCAGCACTTTTATGCCAGATATGGAATTGTCCATAATTGCCTTGAGTGAAAAGCAGGAACCGTCCGTCCGGACTTATGCGGGGAACGGATGCACTTTGTCCGCGTGCAGAGCAATCCACTTCTATTACCGGTTCACCGAAACTACAGGAAGAGGAATCGAAGGGCAAGCTCATTATATTGTAATGTAAACGATCGTATTTACGTAGAAAATCAGCAATCGTTATCGCCCCGGAATCTGAACGTAAGGTATTCAGGTCGGCTACACAATAATAAATCCGGTTGCCGTCTGGTGACCAACAAGGAAATGTTTCCAGCAAACTGTCTGTTTTGAATATATTCCTGACTTTCTTTTGTTCAATATCATAAAATATAATATCCGAAGCCTGGTCTATCACTTCAACCTTCTCCCGGTTCATCGTATGGAAAGCCTGTCCGGTTTTATTAGAGGAGAACACGATCCAATCTCTATTCGGGTGCCAGGACGGATAGACAGCCCCACCGAGAATCGAATCATGACGGAAATCGACCTTCTCGATTTTTTCTCCACGTGCAATAATTGTTCCGCTATGATTCGTCCGGACATGAAAAAGCATGTTCCGTGTACTGTAATTCTGATAGTTGTGGCAGTTTACGCAATGATTCTCATGGAAATCGAACGTACGATTATTTTCGTAAATAGGCTGTTCCTCAAATGTTGTCAGGTTGCGTTGATATAATCCCAATTGGCGATAAAGCGAATATCCCGGTTCGATCAGACGATAAGAAATGTAAGGATCGATATTTTCGTCGGCGATCCCGATTGTATAGGATGGATAGCGTACCCATTCTTTCCCGGTATTTGCATAGATTGTCATTTTCAGTGGCTCTCCTGTATGCTTGCGAATAAAATCCAGCCAGTCTGGTTCTTTAAAACAGATTGAAGACGTTCCGGAAGAAGATACTTCCAACTGTGAATGTTTCCCGGCTAAAACCGCAACGAACTCTTTACCGGGAGAACGTACCAGAAAATTAAGCGGAGCTATATTAGGAGGAATGATGATATCTTTATAGTCTGGATAGATAGATACCGATTGCTGTGCATCTGTATAGGCAGCAGGTACTCCGGGTTTTGACGAACAGGCAGTAAACAGGCAAAGATGCAATGCCAACGTCAGATTCAGTATGTATATTATTTGTTTTTTCATTAGTTGACGCCTCCTTTCATTAATGATTGATATTTAGCCATCTCAGCTTCATTAATTATATTTTCGCAATAAAAGTAATAAGGATAGAAGTTACTATATTCCTTTCTTAACTCTTCAAAGTTATCCGGGTCGACAGAACCATTCCTGACGTAGCGGGTAACAAACTCTTTTACCCGGCTTGTCGTTTGCGGATTGATTTTGAAATATTTCAGAATATCAGCATTGCTGGTCAGGCTATATAAGACGATTGCCTGTTCAACCAGGGGAGGTAATTGTTTTCCTGCATAAGGGCGAGTCCGGTTGAAAGTTTCCGGTAATATTTTTGTGTATAAGCAAGCCGCCAATGATACTTCGAATGCCTGTAAATTCCGTGCGTTCGTTATCTGTACGTTATATCCTACAAAAACCGGTGAGCGGTATTCCTGCTCGAAGTGATCTTCCATAGGAACCAATTCCAATATTTTATTAAAATAAGGATGAGTCATGATCTTCTCAGGGTTAGCGACCAGAGGCATATATTTGTGTACAAACCCTCTTTCGGTGGGAACTTGCATCAGTAGATATAAATATTTGTTAGCCAGCACATATTCCTCATTCAGTAATGAACAAAAGAACAGTTGTTTCAATGTATAGCAATTCGGGCCGTCGATAACCATTCGTTCCATTGCCTGATGATAGGCCTGATAGAGCAGTCCGGTCGCGAAGCAACAATCGGCCAGATATAGGTCGGTTCCGTCATCCGGCTGGCCACCGCGATTAATTAATCCCGGATCCGGATACTGATAAGGGATCTCGAATAAACGGGTTAGTAGCTGGTTGGTCTGAAGGAGAGCAATGGCATGATAAGCGGCAACGCTACGGGTTGGATGCTTGGCTTTTTGTGTTATTTCGATCATACTATTCCAGTCTTGTTCTTGCATAAGACGCTGTGATGTAGCTGTTAAACGTTCATTTTCTTTGCCAGTCCAGCTATAAATATAGAGTGTGGCGAACAAGAGAACAGAGATTCCCCATGAGAAACGATTTGAAGGAGTTATTTTTTGTTTCTCTTTTTTGAAAAAGCATCTTTTTAAAATTGCGATAACTCCGGTACATAATAATAAGGCAATCGGCCATAGAAAGACAACCGAAGGTTCTTGTTGGTAATAAAGATTCGAGCCTTTCTGAACTAAATACCATATAACCAGAATGGAGGGTAGGAGGGAAAGCCATTCCCATTTCCCTTGTAAAGAGAAGATATATTTAAGCAGACCTACCGTAGCGGTCAGGATCAATGAGAGTAACATTCCACCCAGTATGGGTTCATGAAAGGATAACAGCAGGAAACGTCCTATACAAAGCGCTTCACCAAACGGTTGGTTCAGGATAAACTGCATAACCTGGCGGTCAAAAACAAATAAACTATGTTGTTCCGCCATATAAAACATATCTTTATATAATATGCCTGTGAAAAACCAGAATCCGAAGAAGGATAATAGCGGAAACAATGGGATGGTCGATTTCAAAAAAGTCTTTAACATCATACTAGCTTTAACGGTTAAATATACAAAAAAGAAAGACTAGAGGTCTTAATACATGAAAAGGGATTATCCGGTAACGAATATCCCTTTTCTGATTATTGATAATAAGTAATTTACTTATATATAAATCTTCTATTAATCATCCAATCAATACTGTCTTTCCAGCAACCATGCATCCTGGAAGTTAGGAGCATATTTAGATTTAATAGCGTCGCGGCTGTCGGCTGCATCGGCTTTATCATTGAAGCTGGCAACGATTACACGCAACATACCTTGTTCGTTTTCACCTAACACTGCATTGTAGCCATCATTCTGCATACGTTCTTTCAGGGCGTAAGCATTTGTTTTGTTTTTGAAGCTACCGATTACTACACTGTAACGTTTCAGACGGCTTGCATCTTCACCTTGTGCAGCATTAATTCTTTCCGCACGTGTTGTTGCAGTTGAAGTTCTGGGTTTGGAAACCGGAGCGACTTCCTCTACCACCTCTTCTTCTTGTTCTACTACCTCAACAGGAGCTGTAGATTCTTTTTCTTTGGCTTGTTCGTAAGCAGCCTTATAAGCACTCTGTTTAGGTTTACATGAGCCGAATGCTAATACCATACTTATAGCGGCTCCAAATAACCAAATCTTGTTCATACTGTTCAGTTCTTAAATTACTTGTGCAAAGATATAAATTATATTTACTAATTTCGCACACAGAATATAATATATTATAATGTACATGAATAAATCTATTGCAACAATGGTTATGGCAACATCCGTATTACTAGGTGCTTGTAACCAAGATGCTAAAAAAGCAGAGGACACAAGACCCGTTATCGGACGCTCGGAAATCAAGATTACCGACGGACGAATGACGCCTGAGGCTCTTTGGGCTATGGGCCGTATCGGAGGGATGAACGTATCTCCGGACGGACAAAAAGTCGTTTATACGGTTGCCTATTACAGTGTTCCGTTGAACACTAGTAACCGGGAAGTATTTGTAATGAACGCCGACGGATCTGACAACAAGCAGATCACTCACACTCCTTTCTCGGAAAATGAAGCAACCTGGATTAAAGGAGGAACAAAGATCGCTTTCCTTTCGGGTGAAAGCGGTAGCAGCCAACTCTGGGAAATGAATCCGGACGGAACCGGTCGTAAGCAACTGTCCGACTATGATGGCGATATCGAAGGATTTGCTTTCTCGCCGGACGAAAAGAAAGTTCTTTTTATTTCGCAAGTAAAGACTGTTCCGAGTACTGCCGACAAGTACCCGGATCTGGATAAGGCAACAGGTATAATTGTTACAGACCTGATGTATAAGCATTGGGATGAATGGGTGACAACCGCTCCGCATCCTTTCGTTGCCGACTTCGATGGAAGCAAAATAAGTAATCCTGTCGATGTGATGGAAGGTGAACTGTTCGAATCTCCGTTGAAGCCTTTTGGCGGTATCGAACAACTGGCATGGAATACAACTTCTGACAAAGTCGCTTATACAAGCCGTAAGAAAACAGGAAAAGAATACAGTCTTTCTACTAACTCGGATATTTATGTGTATGATCTGAATACGAAGCAGACGGTAAATATCAGTGAAGGTATGATGGGATATGATACTAATCCGCAATACTCTCCTGACGGTAAAAGTATTGCCTGGTTGAGTATGGAACATGACGGTTATGAATCTGATCAGAACCGTTTGATGGTAATGAATCTTGAAACGGGTGAGAAGACTTTCGTAAGTAAAGACTTCGATTCCAGTGTCGATGGGTTCTGCTGGAGCAAAGATGCTCAGAAGTTGTATTTTACAGGCGTATGGCATGGTGAGAGCCAGGTATACCAAATAGACCTGACAACCGGTAATACACTCACTCCGTTGACAAGTGGAATGTATGATTACGAGGGTGTGACTTTGTGTGGCGATAACAAATTGCTGGCAAAACGTCATTCTATGAGTATGGGTGATGAAATCTATGCTATCGATCTGGCAGGCGATCATGCTGTTGCTCAGTTGACCACTGAAAACCAGTATATTTACGATCAGCTCACAATGGGTAAGGTGGAAGAACGTTGGATGAAAACTACCGATGGCAAGGAAATGCTTACCTGGGTGATCTATCCTGTCAATTTCGACCCGAATAAAAAATATCCTACTTTATTGTTCTGCCAGGGTGGTCCTCAGAGTCCGGTTAGCCAGTTCTGGTCTTACCGTTGGAACTTCCAGATTATGGCTGCCAACGATTATATAATCGTAGCTCCCAACCGTCGTGGTTTGCCTGGCTTCGGAAAAGAGTGGAATGAAGCTATCAGTGGCGATTACGGTGGTCAGTGTATGAAAGATTATTTCACAGCAATTGACGAGATGGCAAAAGAACCCTATGTAGATAAAGATCGTCTGGGATGTGTGGGTGCCAGTTTCGGCGGCTTCTCCGTTTACTGGTTGGCCGGTCATCATGATAAACGCTTCAAAGCTTTTATTGCTCATGACGGTATCTTCAATATGGAAATGCAATATCTGGAAACAGAAGAAATGTGGTTCGCCAACTGGGATATGGGTGGTGCTTACTGGGAAAAGAACAATCCGGTAGCTCAACGTACATTTGCTAACTCTCCGCACCTGTTTGTAGACAAATGGGATACTCCCATCCTGTGTATTCACGGGGAAAAGGATTACCGTATCCTTGCCGGTCAGGGAATGGCTGCTTTCAATGCTGCCGTACTTCGCGGTGTTCCTGCCGAACTGTTGATCTACCCGGATGAAAATCATTGGGTTTTGAAACCGCAGAACGGAGTATTGTGGCAACGTACTTTCTTCGAATGGCTGGATCAGTGGTTGAAGAAGAATTAATAAAACAGCGCGTATGGCGTGGGTGAATGGTTATTAAAAAGGTGAATGGTTTGCATAACCATTCACCTTTTTTTCTCTCTATTGAATAACTCTCACATGCTTACCTGGAGCGTCTTTGCGTCTTGCTCTTAGGGTTGTAAGACGTTTTTCTGCCGGCTGCCGGCTTAGCCGATTTGAAGTTGCTACCCGATGCTGACCGTTCTTTTTTAGCGGGGGAAGACTTGGCCTGTTGACTTTTGGCAACCGTACTGTTTTTAGGAGCAGTACTGCTTTTCCCGGCAGGTTTACCTTTCTTAGCTGAGGCCTCTTCTGTTTTCACTGAGTTGGCAATCTTCTTGTACAATGTTTCGGACTCTTCGGGATTGAGGTTGCGATATTGCCCGATTTTCAGGTTGTCCAGGTAGATGTGCATGATACGGGTGCGTTGCAGTTTCGTGACATTATAGCCTAAATACTCGCACATACGGCGAATCTGCCGGTTGAGTCCCTGGCGTAAAACGATATTAAACGAGTTTATTCCCTTCTGGGTAATCTCGCATTTACGGGTGACGACTCCTAAAATGGGAATGCCTCCCTGCATACGCTTGATAAAATCAGCCGTAACCGGTTTATCTACCGTTACGAAATATTCTTTATCATGATTGTTGTTGACGCGGAGTATCTTGTTGACTATATCCCCTTCATTGGTAAGCAATAACAACCCCTGAGAATCTTTGTCCAGGCGACCGATGGGGAAGATGCGTTCGGAATGCCCGATAGCATTTATTACGTTGTCGCGTTCAGCCGGATCGGTTGTGCTGACAATGCCTACCGGTTTGTTGTAAACGATGATAATAGATTCAGCTTTACCGCTGATGATCTCGCCGAATACTCTCACCACTTGTCCGGGAGAGACCTGAGCTCCCATTTCTACCCTTTTCCCGTCAAGGGTAACGGCACCTTGCTCGATATATTTGTCGGCTTCTCGTCGCGAACAGAATCCGCTTTCGCTAATGTATTTATTAATTCGTATTTGCATTGTGAAAACTGGAATCTGATTTAGTGAAGGCGCAAAGATAATATAATTTATCGAATCTCCTCCAAAGCAATATACCTAACGTTGTCAGGCTGATCGGAAAACCACACCAGATACCGATCGCTCCCCAATCGAAAACAAATCCGCAGACATACCCGATCGGCAGTGCCAACCCGAAGTGGCAGATAAAAGCGCAGTAAGCCATATATTTCACATCGGATATGCCGCGCAAGGCGTTGGCAAACAAAATTTGCAGTCCGTCGCCGAACTGATAAAGAACGACCGACCACGACAGCAACGCCACCATCGCCACCACATCATGCTCCGGCGTAAACAAATACCCCATATTCTTATGGAATAACATGATAAATGAAACGAACAGAACGGCAACCCCCATAATCAGATGCAGCCCGGCAAAGGAAGCCTGACGGATATTCAGCCAATCGCTATACCCTTTAAATACGCTGACCCGTATCGTAACAGCTGCCGCTATTCCATAGTAAACCATAAATCCCAGCGTGGTGATAACCCCCAATACCTGATGCGCTGCCAACGCCGTACTTCCTATCCAGCCCATCATAATAACACTTAGGCTGAACGACCCTGTTTCAACTCCCATCAACAACCCGACCGGAAAGCCTAAACGTATCAGCTTAGAGAGATTCAGCCGGTTGACAAGACCCTCTTTGAAACCTTTCAGATATTCTTTGTATTTTTCCCTCTGGGTAAATAAAATAAAGAAAACAACAAAAGTCAGGATGCGGCTGACGAGCGTAGAAATACCGGCCCCTGTCAGCCCCAGTTCGGGTACACCGCATTTACCATAAATAAGGAAATAATTACCGATGATATTCAGCACATTCGCCCCCAGCATGATCCACATCGGCGTAACCGTATCGGTCGTACCGTCGCTGAACTGCTTGAAAGAATTGAACAGCATGGCGAATATTACTGAGAATAGTTGCAGGATATAATAAGGAACGATATACGGCATCAACTCTTCCGGCTGTTTCAGTATATCGATATTCAGTAAGAGAAGAAGCATCAGACAACTCAACAGGACACCGACGATGAAGTTAATAAAAAGGCTGTTCTTCAGTGTCTCGCCGGCTTGGTGATATTCCTTGTTGGCATGAAGTCCGCCGATAATAGGAGTGAGACCGTATGAGAAACCCATCCCGAAGATAAAAGCCAGATTGAAGAAATTATTGACGAATGAGGCGGCAGCCAGTTCGTTGGTGCTGTGATGTCCCACCATGATGTTGTCGGCAAACCCGACAATGATAATGCCCAACTGTCCCAACATGATCGGAACACCCAGGCGTATCGTTTCTTTATAATGTTCTTTGTAAGCAGAGAGTTGTATCATGTAATTCTGTCGAATATTAGTCTGTTTAATGTCGGATTAGTGAATTGGCGAAAATAGGTTATGCGGCTAAGACATAATTGATTACAGTTTCCTCGTAGTTTCTTGCTTTGGGAACTAGAGTTCCCTGCGCAGGAAACTCTAGTTCCCTCGGCAGGAAATTGTAGTTTCCTCCTAAGGAAACGCCGGTTTCTTCAGCAGGAAACTGTAATATCCTCCCAAGGAAACCGGCGTGTTACTATATGCTACGGATTGGAATACCGCTTACTTATATTATTTCCACTGATTCGATAACCACATTTTCCAACGGACGGTCCTGTCGGTTGGTCTTGACATCTTGGATGGCATCCACAATGTCCAATCCTTCTACCACTTCGCCATAAACCGTATATTCATTATCCAGGAAAGGAACACCTCCGATTGTTTTGTAAGCCTCACGCTGTTCGGGAGTCAGCTTGGCTTCATCCTTACGCTTTTCGGCTTCGAGTTCGGTCTTGCCGATCAGCGTATCGCGGATAACAGCCAGTTCGGCTTTGTCGCCACTTTGGTAAGCCGCTTTGATCTTGGCACTGTTTTCTTTTTGCAAGCGTGCAAAGATCGCTTGTTTCAGACGACCTTCTTTTTGTTTCTCCATCTGGTCCAGTTCGGCGTCTTTGTAAACCTTTCCGGTGACGATATAGAACTGGGAAGCAGAAGATTCTTTCTCCGGATTAACCTCGTCACTGGTACGGGCGGCAGAGAGAGCCCCTTTTTTATGGAAATATTTCGGATAAACAAATTCGGCCGGTACGGTATATCCCAGGTCGCCGGCACCTAGCTGTTTATTCATAGGAGCATCTTTTGAGGTTACATCACCACCTTGCACCATGAAGTCCTTGATCACACGGTGGAAAAGCAGGCCGTTGTAAGTTCCGTCCTCTACCAGTTTGATAAAGTTATCGCGATGTTTCGGTGTTTCGTTGTATAGTTTCAGTTTGATGTTACCCAGGCTGGTTTTCATCAGCACCTGTGTCTCTTTTGCTTGCGTTTCCATTCTTATTTTGTTTAATGATTATTTATCGACAATAGTCATTGTCTTGATCTTTATATTCTTTAACGGCCTGTCGTCCTCATTTGTTTCGACAAACTGGATTTTATCTACAACTTTCATTCCTTTAACAACTTCACCGAAGACGGTATATTTGTTATCCAGATGGGGAGCCCCGCCTTCAAGCATATAGGCCTGGCGTTCTTCGGGGGTAAAGGTTTTATTGTCGCTTTTCTCCATCTTATCCAGTTCCATTTCAGTGTAGAACTTTCCGGTTACAATATAGAACTGTGTGCCTGATGAGGCGCGTTCCGGATTTTCGTCGTCGCTGGTACGGGCTGCACATAGCATGCCGCGTTTGTGGAAATATTTCGGATAAACGATCTCTGCCGGAATCGTATAACCCGGATCGCCGTCGCCTAGATGTTGTTCGATAGGTGCATCTTTCGAATTGATGTCGCCGCCTTGTATCATAAACTGTTTGATCACACGGTGGAACAGTAGACCGTCGTAACGTTTTTCTTTTACATTTTTGATAAAATTATCCCGGTGTTGGGGGGTGTCGTTGAACAACTTCACCTTAATCTTTCCCATGTCGGTATCGATCTGAACAAGTGTCTCAACATCCTGCGCTTGCGAATGAACGGATGTCAATAATCCGGCAACTAATAAACATATAGCAAACAGCTTTTTCATCTTCGTTTTATTTTGTTATTAAGGCAACAAAAATAGTTACTTTTAGTCGTTAACGCAACCTTTTAACACAACCTTTTCAACCAACGCTTGTTCCTTACTGGTAAAACGTCTAAACAAAACACATTTATGAAAGCATTTGTTAAAGGAGCAGTCCTTTTGCTCGGGTTAGGAATTTTCTCCTCCCATGCGCAGGCTCAGAAAGTGATCATTAAGGATGAGGAGCCTAATTCCATCATGTTTATATCCCGCGACAAGGCGGGGGATGAAATTATCCGGATACTGAACGAAACACAGAGTCCGCGTTTCCATGAACCGGGTATCCCTCGTTTCCTGCTGACCGATCGTAAGGGGCGATTCGCTTTAGGTATCGGCGGATATGTAAAAGCAACAGCCGAGTATGACTTTGGCGGTATTTCCAAGGATATTGATTTCTATCCGGCGCTGATTCCCAACAAAGGCGCTTCACATGTTAGAAACCAGTTTCAGATGGATGCAACGACCAGTACGGTCTTCCTGAAATTGGTAGGACATACCAAGCATCTGGGAGACTTTGTGGTTTATACTGCCGGAAACTTCCGTGGTGACGGTAAAGGGTTTGAGTTGAGAAATGCGTATGCTTCTTTATTGGGCTTCACACTCGGGTATGACTACGGTTCATTTATGGATCTGGCTGCTATTCCACCGACGATCGATTTCGCCGGACCGAACGGGATGGCTATCTATCACGCTACCCAGTTCCGTTACGAACGTGCCTTCGGAAAAGGATGGAAAGCCGGTATCGGTGTGGAAATGCCGGTAGTAGACGGAATTACCAATGATAATTTAAGTATCGGTTCCCAGCGTATGCCTAACTTCCCGGCTTATCTGCAATACGGATGGAACTCAAAAAGCCATTTGCGTGCAGCCGCTATCGTAAGAAGTATGACGTATGATAACCTGGTGGCCAATAAAGCCGAATCGGAAACCGGCTGGGGTGTTTTACTTTCTACGACCTTCAATCTTTGTAGTAAAGTACAGGTGTACGGACAAGGTGTCTACGGTAAAGGTATCAGCCAGTACATGAACGATTTGAGTAACCTGAACGTGGATATTGTTCCCGATCCGGCCAAAGCCGGCCGTATGCAGGTACTTCCGATGATGGGATGGTATGCCGGTTTGCAGTATAATATCACACCGAAAGTATTTGTTTCAAGTACTTACAGCCAATCCCGTTTGTACAGTGACAACGATTACCCTGCAACTCCGTCGGAACAATATCGTTATGGTCAGTATCTGGTGGCTAACCTGTTCTGGAATATAACTCCCGATCTGCAGGTAGGAGCCGAATACCTGAGAGGATGGCGCACGGATTTCAACGATCAGACACGTCATGCCAACCGGATGAACCTGGCGGTTCAGTATAGCTTCTAAAGAAGATCTGTCTGTTGATAATACAATAAGGAAGAAGCATCATTGCGGAAGAAGGCGATGATGCTTCTTTTTTTATTACTTTTGCATAAATAATTTAAGAAGACACACATGAAAAACACATCACGTTTTTGCCTGTTTAACCTGTTGTTGATGTCGTTGCTATTATGGGGTACACAAGACCGTTTGCTGGCTGATAATGTTTCTGTTAAGAACCTTCATTTTGATAGAATATCCTCGTTTGAGGATTTACCTTCGGAAGAGATCACACAAATCATACAGGATCAGAAGGGGTATATCTGGATTGCAACGAATTCAGGATTGTGCCGTTACGACGGATACCGTATCCGTACTTATAAGGATAATCTGTTTACTCCGGGCATATTGGCAGACAATCAGGTCAAATCAATTGCAGAGGATCATAGTCATAATCTTTGGATCGGGACCAATAATGGCTTGAATGTATTAGATATGACAACCGGACAAATCCATAAAATAGAGGATAGCCGGTTGCAGAATAAAGTGGTTTCCGTTTTACATGTATCGAAAGATAATAATGTCTGGATTGGTATGGATGACGGATTGTACAGGTATATCCCTGAAAGAGGCTCATTTATCGTATACGATAAATCAACAAGCGGCAACCCGCTTGTTGGAGTTAAATCCATATTGGAAGATAGTAGAGGACGACTTTGGATCGGAACATGGGCCGTCGGGCTTTTACGCTACGAGACGGATAAGGATGCTTTTATCAGCTATCCTCGGATGGACGACCGGAATTCTGTCCATGTCTTATTCGAAGACAGTTATCAGACTTTATGGGTCGGGACGTGGGACAGAGGCCTATACCGACTGAATAATCCGGAAACGCCGGAGACGGTAACCTGGAAACAGTATCTCAACCGGCCGGATAATAAGCAAAGTCTATCCGATAATATTATTTACTGTATAGAAGAAGAAACCGGAAGCAATACGCTTTGGATCGGAACCCGCAGCGGCCTGAGTATTCTGGATCTGGAGTCTAAAGAAGACACATTTGTGAATTATTTACCGGAAAGTCAATCCTATAAATTGCCGTATAATGAGTTGGATGCCATTATTCGTGACCGTTCCGGAATTATGTGGCTCGGCATGATGGGAGGTGGAGTTTATTCCATTAATATGCGGCATTCTCCTTTTCAGAAGAATAATCTGGAATCCGTCAGGCATAGGCTGTTCAGTAATTCTGTGCGCAGCTTGTTTATGGATAGTGAGCAAACTCTCTGGATGGGAGTTGGCAGTTACGGCTTGGTCATCCAGGAGAAAGATGCCGGGCAGCCGGTTTTTTACATCGATCATCCCGATTTCAGGCAGCCTACTCCTTATTTATATACGATCAACCACATAATAGAGCGTCCGGATGAACGGGAAATATGGTTTGGAACATGGGGGAGTGGCATCACTATCTATGATAAGGATGCCTCTGGAAACAAGATACGGCATTTGAATGAAGGAAATACTCCCTGGTTGCCGGATGGTTTTGTTTTCAATATGCTGGAAGACAGGTATAAGAATGTATGGATAGGTTGCCGTAGCGGACTTGCCGTTTATCGGTCTGACGGTACCGGGATTTCATTGAGTGATTACCGGACGGAACCTGATGGTACTCCGGTTAGACATTGTTATTATGCTATTGAAGAGACAAAGGACGGAAATATCTGGCTGGGAAGTAATCATGGCATTATCCGTGTTTCCGGAGATGTCTCCCGGCCGGATCAGTTACGGTTCTATTTGTATAATATGGCAAACGGCAAACTTATTTACGAATGGCTCCAATGCTTATATGAAGATTCACGAGGAAATTTATGGGCTGGCTCTGATGGTGGCGGTTTGAATTTATATGATAAAGACAGCGATTCTTTTATCTCGGTAAACAGACGGTATAACTTACAGACAGATGTGATAAACAATATCCAGGAAGACGAAAGCGGAAATCTTTGGTTGGGAACCGGTTCCGGCCTTATTCGTCTGACTGTTTCACCGGATGCTTCAACGGCTTCGTCGCGAACCTATACCACTACGGATGGGCTGCCTGATAACTCGTTTATCCGGGATGCTGTGGCTAAGGCTAAAGATGGACGGTTATATTTCGGGGGGCACAACGGTTATGCCAGCTTTTATCCTCAGAGAGTAAAGGAGGATGAGGTGGTTCCACCTGTCGCTATCACCAATATCTCTATCTTTAATACGCCGTTGGATGAATTCTCACCGGAAGTCAGAAAGGAAATAACTTCCAACTCTTCCGATTTTGCTGATGAGCTGGTTCTCGATTATAACCGGAATCATTTCAGTATAGAGTTTTCTTCTTTGAGTTATGCCAATCCTTCTAAAAATAAGTATGCTTATAAACTGGTAGGGTATGATACTGACTGGCAATATACGGGTGCATCCAGCCGTGTTGCCAACTATAATAACCTGAAGAGCGGTCTTTATACGTTCCATCTGAAAGGTTCGAATGAGAATGGACTGTGGAATGAGCAGGAGCGGGTATTACAGATTCGTATATTACCTCCGCCTTGGAAGACGACTTGGGCCTATACATTATATATATTGTTACTATCGTCGATCGTGTTTGTCACTTATCGTATTCTGAAACAACGTATTCGTGAGAAACAGGCGCAGGAGTTACAGAAGATGGAACTGGTTAAGACCAAGGAGATCAATCATGCAAAGTTACAGTTCTTTACCAATATCACTCATGAATTCCTGACACCTCTTACTATTCTGTCGGCTTCGCTGGATGAAATGAAGATGCAGGCGCCCCAACTGGATGATTTTTATAAGGTAATGTCTGATAATATAAATCGTCTGATACGCTTGTTGCAACAAATATTGGAATTCAGGAAGGCTGAGACAGGCAATCTGAAGCTGAAAGTATCCGAGGCCGACTTGGCTGCTTTTGTCCGTAAGGAAGTGGAAGCTTTCCGTCCCTTGATGAAGAAAAAAAGAATGTTGTTTCGTTTTTCTTGTCAACCGGATATGATTATCGGGTATTTTGATCCGGACAAACTGGATAAGATATTGTACAACCTGCTTTCCAATGCTTCGAAGTACAATCAGGAAGGAGGCACCGTAGATGTTCGCTTATCTCTTGATGAAGAGGAAAATATTGTAACCCTTTCCGTACAGGATAACGGTCAGGGGATTTCCAAAGAAGGTATGAAGAACCTTTTCAAGCGTTTCTATGAAGGTGATTACAGGCGTTTTAATACGATAGGTACCGGTATCGGTCTTTCGCTGGTAAAAGACCTGGTTGCTTTACATAAAGGAACTATCCGTGTGGAAAGTGAAGAAGGGCAGGGAGCAACCTTTATTGTCATTTTGCCGGTATCCCGTTCGGCATATAAGGATGAACAAATTGATGAAGCGATTGCACCTGCTGACAGTCAAATGTTACTGCCGGATAATGATAATATCGAAGAGGTATCGAAAGAGAAAAGCGGGTATTCTTTATTATTGGTGGAAGATAATGAGGATCTTCTGGCCCTGATGGTTAAACTTTTGGGTCGCGAATACCCTGTATATACGGCACATAATGGAAAGGAGGCTATTCAGGTGATCGAGTCGAATGATATCGACCTGATCGTCTCCGATGTAATGATGCCGGAGATGAATGGAGTAGAACTGTGTCGTTATGTGAAGGGAAATTTGGATATTTGCCATATCCCGATCATCCTGCTTACTGCCAAAAATAAAGAAGAAGACCGTATTGAAGCCTATGAGTCCGGTGCCGACGGTTTCCTAAGCAAACCTTTTAACCTCTCGTTGCTCCATGCTCGTATAAGGAACCTGCTGAGGGGGAAGGAACGTACAGCCCGTGACTTTAAGAAGCAGCTTGTCTTTGAAGCTCAGGAATTGAATTACACCAGTTTGGATGAAGATTTCCTACAGCGGGCAATCAATTGTGTACAGAAGCATCTGGATAACCCGGAATTCGACCAGCAGCAATTCATGGAAGAAATGGCTACCAGTAAGTCTACTCTTTACAAGAAACTTAAATCGCTTACCGGGCTGAATACTTCTGCATTTATCCGTAATATCCGTTTGAAAGCAGCTTGTCAGATTATCGAAGAGAAGAAGCGGGTACGCATTTCCGAACTGGCATACGCTGTCGGATTTAACGATCCGAAATACTTTAGCGCCTGTTTCCGGAAGGAGTTCGGTATGCTTCCCTCCGAGTATATGGAACGTTATCATCCGGAGGTTGCCGGAGAGGACGAATTATAGATTAAAGATGTCTGTAAATAGGTATTGTGCTTGTTTACAGACTTTTTGTAATCATGTGTAGACTACACTTGTTCTGTTAATGGTCACATTTGCGGAAGAAAATGAACCGCAATGTTAAACCATTAAATTTGTATTGCATGAAAGCACACAGTTTTGTGTTGGCAGCCGCGCTTTTAAGTGCCTGTCCCGTATTATACGGAAATGCTGCCGGAGTTGATCCTATCCTTCGGCAAAGTGATGCGGCGAACCCGCAACAGAGTAAAAAGATTTCCGGAGTCGTTAAGGATACAAACGGCGAACCGGTAATCGGGGCAAATGTTATTGTGAAAGGAACTACAATCGGAACCATGACAGACATTGATGGGCAATTCAATCTGGATGTCCCGTCGGATGCTATCCTGCAAATATCCTATATCGGATATCTTGCTCAGGAGATGCCTGTAAGAAATCAAACAGCTTTTAATATCAGACTGGTGGAAGATAGCCAAGCGTTGGATGAAGTGGTAGTCGTCGGTTTCGGTACCCAGAAGAAAGTGAATCTGACAGGTTCTGTGGGAACGGTAGATAGCGAAGCACTGGAAGCACGTCCGGTAATGAATGCTACGCAGGCATTGCAAGGTCTGGTTCCCGGGCTGCAGATCTCATCTGCCGGAGGTAGTCTGGAAACGAAAGCGGATATTAATATACGTGGTACAGCCACAATCGGTGAAGGATCGAGCGGCAGTCCGTTGGTACTTATCGATGGGATGGAAGGTGATATCAATTCCATCAATCCGCAGGATATAGAAAATATTTCCATACTGAAAGATGCGGCAGCTTCTTCTATCTATGGGTCACGTGCACCTTTCGGTGTGATACTCATTACTACCAAAAGTGGACGCAGCGGTAAACCGGTAATTAATTATAACAATAGTTTTCGTTGGAGCGATCCGGTAAAAACTCCCGATATGATGGATTCTTATACCTTCGCCACTTATTTCAATGATGCCAATGTGAATGCAGGTAACGGACTATTTTTTACTCCGGAGCGTTTGCAACGTATTAAAGATTATCGTGACGGAAAGATTACAAATTCTGTTATCGCGAACCCTAATAACCCGCAGTACTGGGCTGACGGCTATGCTGAAGGTAATGATAATGTAGACTGGTATGATGCTTTGTACCGCGACTGGGCTTTCTCGCAGGAACATAATTTCAGTATCAACGGAGGTTCTGATAAAATAAGTTATTATGCCTCGTTCAACTATTTGGATCAGAATGGATTGATGGTATTTAACCAGGATACATACGATCGTTATACTGCAACAGGAAAGATCAATGCTACCCTGACCGATTGGGCTAAGTTGAATTATAGTACCCGTTTCACCCGTGAAGATTACGGACGCCCTTCTGCTTTGACTGATGGTTTGTATTCTGACCTCGGACGTCAGGGCTGGCCTGTTTTGCCTCTGTATGATCCGAACGGTTATCTTTATTCTTCCCCTTCGCCTGCATTGGGGCTGGCTACCGGAGGACGCGATTATACGCAGACCGATAATATTTATCAGCAGGCTTCTTTGATATTGGAACCGGTGAAGAACTGGATCACGCATGTCGACTTCAACTATCGTATCATGTCTGCCAACCGTCACTGGGACTCGCAGCAAACATTCAATCATGATGTAGACGGCAATCCGGTAATTTATGGTACAGGCTCGAATGTTCATGAAGATTATTATAAAGAAAACTATATGAACCTGAATGCCTATACCGAATATAGCTATAATCTGGAGTCGGGCCATAACTTCAAAGCAATGGTGGGTTTCCAGTCGGAAATGATGCGCCAGACGAAGTTCGGTTTGCAGCGTGACGGTATTATTATCTCTGGTTTACCGGAGGTAGACCTCACATCCGGTCTGGATTATAGCGGTGGATTGGTAACTCCGTCGGTGAACGGTGCCCGTCAACGTTGGACTACCGCGGGCTTTTTCGGACGTATCAACTATGATTACGAAGGCCGGTATCTGGCAGAAGTGAACCTTCGTTACGACGGTACTTCCCGTTTCCATAAAGATCAGCGTTGGAATCTGTTCCCTTCTTTCTCTCTGGGATGGAATATTGCCCGCGAAGGTTTCTGGGAGCCGTTGGCAGAGTATGTAGGCACATTGAAACTACGTGGTTCGTATGGGGAATTGGGTAACCAGAATACAACAAGCTGGTATCCTTCTTATCAAATATTGGAAGTAAAAGCGAGTGATGGTAAATGGCTACAGAACGGTATCAAGCCGAATGCGGCTTATGTACCGGGTCTGATCAGTTCTACATTGGGATGGGAACGTGTCCGTAACTGGAATATAGGTGTTGATTTCGGTCTGTTGAATAACCGTTTGACCGGTTCGTTCGATTATTATAATCGTTTGACGTTGGATATGATCGGTCCGGCTCCCGAGTTACCGGCATCTCTGGGTGCAGATGTCCCGAAGACAAATAATACAGACTTGAAAACTTATGGATTTGACCTGGAGATCGGTTGGAACGACCGGCTGAAGAATGGCCTGGGTTATAGCGCTAAGTTTATTTTGTCTGATGCACAGACAGAGATCACCCGTTATCCGAACCCGACCGGAACACTCGATAAGTATCGTGCAGGACAGAAATTGGGAGAGATCTGGGGATATGAGACGATCGGTATTGCAAAAACTAAAGATGAAATGGATGCCCACCTGGCTACGCTACCTAATGGTGGACAGGAAGCTCTGGGTACAAGCTGGGATGCCGGTGATATTATGTACAAAGACCTTAATGGCGACGGACAGATTAATAACGGAGCCAATACGATCGACGATCATGGGGACTATAAGCTATTAGGAAACAATACCCCACGTTTCCAGTTCGGTATCGATTTGGGTGCTGACTATAAAGGATTCGATTTCCGTGCTTTCTTTCAGGGAGTGATGAAGCGTGACTTCTGGCAAGATAGCGAATACTTCTGGGGTGTGACGGATAATATGTGGTGGTCGGCCGGTTTCAAAGAACATGCTGATTACTTCCGTGCCGAGGCTTCCAACGATCTTCCTGCAAACCTGGATGCTTATTATCCGCGTCCAATCTTTAATACCGGAGGAAAGAATCAGAAGACGCAGAGCCGTTATTTGCAGAATGCCTCTTATATCCGTTTGAAAAATGTTCAGTTAGGATATACGCTACCGGCAAACCTGACGAATAAGTTCTATGTTTCCAGGCTACGTATTTTCGTATCAGGTGAAAATCTCTGGACAGGTACAGGTATGGCCAATATGTTCGACCCGGAAACGATTAACGGCGGTAAGGTCAATGATAACACGAAGAAAGGTAACGGTAATGCTTACCCGCTTTCAAAAACGATCTCATTCGGTATAAATGTTACTCTTTAATAGCTAATTGACGATGAAACACATACATAAATTATTCAAACAATTTGCAGGTATCGCTTTGTTAGGAACATTGGCTTCCTGTAACGACTATCTGGAGCAGTCTCCTATGTCACAGATCACTCCTGATAAATATCTCAATGAAGAATCCCAGCTGGCTACCTATGCCAATGGTTTATATACGGATATCTTGCCTTCACATGGTGAATGGAGTTACGGAACGTTCGGTACCGACGAGCATACCGACAACCAGGCAACGAAAACGTATGATAACAAGTTTGTTCCGGGACAGTGGAGAACCGCTCAGACGGAAGATGGCGATAAGAATAAACGTAACTGGTTTTTCGAACGCATATATAGTTGTAACTATTTTCTGGATAATGTATTGCCAAAGCTGGCAGAACATAAGATTACCGGAAGTGCTGATAATATCAACCATTATGTAGGAGAGATCTATTTCCTTCGTGCTCACGAATATTTCAAACGATACCAGAAGTTTGGTGACTTCCCTATTATCCGTCATACGCTGCCCGACCAGATGGAACCGCTGATCGAAGCCAGTCAGCGTTCCCCGCGTAATGAAGTGGCCCGTTTCATTATCTCTGATCTCGACTCGGCTATTATGCTGATGGCGACAACTCCGGATAAGAACAAGACCCGTATCTCAAAAGAAGCGGCTTTGCTCTTGAAGTCGCGTGTTGCCTTGTTCGAAGGGACCTGGTTGAAGTACTTTAAAGGTACTGCCTTTGTGCCTAACGGGCAGGGGTGGCCAGGGAAGGATAAAGAGTATAATGCAAATTACCAGTTCCCTTCCGGTAGTATCGATGGTGAAATAGAATATTTCCTTACACAAGCCATGGATGCAGCCAAGCAGGTGGCCGATGCAACTCCACTGGTGGAGAATACCGGTCTGGTGCAACAAGATGCTGCTGATCCTGTAAACCCTTATATGGATATGTTCGGAGATGTAGATTTGTCCGGTTACAGTGAGGTTCTATTGTGGCGTCCATACAGTAAAGGACTTGGACAAACCCATTGTGTGGTGGTAGGTGCGCAGAATGGTGACTATGGAGTAGGGGTAACCCGTGGTATGGTGGATGGCTTCCTGATGAGTGACGGTATGCCTATTTACGCCTCTTCCGGTTATAAAGGAGATAAAACAATTACCGATGTACGCATTGGGCGCGACTCCCGTCTGAATATCTTCCTGAAGGAACCGGGACAAAAGAATGTTCTGTTCGAATCGACCGAAGGAACCCATGCTGTACTGGTTGAACCCAATCCTGCTATCCTGGAATCTTCTTTGGAAAAGACTTATACGACAGGTTATGCTTTGCGGAAAGGTAACTCATATTACCAGAACCAGTGTGCCAACGGCGCCAGCTATACCGGATCGATTACTTTCCGTGGTGTGGAAGCATATCTGAATTATATGGAAGCCTGCTATGAGAAGAATGGATCGCTGGATGCAACAGCTCAGAATTACTGGCGCGCCATTCGTGCCCGTGCCAAAATGGATACCGATTATAATAAAACGATTGCTGCAACCCGCATGAGTGAAGAGGCAAAGAATGACTGGGGTGCCTATTCTGCCGGAAATTTGATCGATCCGACTTTGTATAATATTCGTCGCGAACGTCGTTGCGAACTAATGGCTGAAGGTTTGCGTTTCATGGATCTGTGCCGTTGGCGTGCAATGGATCAGATGATCAAGACCCCATACCATATTGAAGGTTTCCGTCTGTGGGGCGGCATGAACGAATGGTATAAGAATGAGGACGGTTCTACTCGTTTGGTATATGGCTTGGATAATCCGAGTGCCAACGTGTCTGATCCGGCATTGAGCGAATACCTTCGCCCTTACGAGATATCAGGCCGTTCGGTAGCTAAAGACGGATACCGTTGGGCGATGGCGCATTATTTGCAACCCATCTGTATCCAGCACCTGATGATCTCTGCCAATGGTGGTGATATCTCGCTATCTCCTATCTATCAGAATCCGGGCTGGCCGACTTCAGCAAATCAGGGGGCTATCGAATAACTGCTTTTGAATCTACGTATGAAAAGAATAGTCAGTCTGATGATTTTTGTTATCCTGTGCCTGTCAAGTCAGGCACAGGATATAGTACCCGGCACTATCTGGCCCGATGATAAAGGTGTCCATGTGAATGCCCATGGAGGCGGTATGCTTTATGCCGATAATACTTATTATTGGTTTGGAGAATATAAGAGTGATACGACCAGTGTCGCGCTGAATGGTGTGACTTGTTATTCTTCACGGGATCTTGTTCACTGGAAGAACGAAGGGATCGCGCTGCCTGTCATGCCGGAAGGTTCCTACAGTGATATTGAAAGCGGTTGCATACTGGAACGTCCCAAGGTGGTATATAATGAAAAGACAAACAAATATGTGATGTGGTTTCATCTGGAACTGAAAGGTAAAGGATATGCGGCGGCCCGTGTAGGGATAGCAGTAAGCGACAAGATTACAGGTCCTTATCGTTTTATCCGTTCCTACCGTCCTTGTGCCGGTTTTTGGCCGGAGAATATACCGGAAGAATACCGTTATTTAAAAGTAACAGCGGACGATTTTGCTGAATGGTGGACACCCGAGTGGCGTAAAGCCGTGGAAGAAGGCTTGTTTGTTCGCCGGGATATGGAAGGTGGCCAGATGTCGCGTGATATGACGATCTATGTGGATGACGACCAAAAGGCATATCACATCTATTCTTCGGAAGAAAACCTGACTTTGAATATTGCCGAGTTGACAGACGATTATCAGGGACATACAGGAAGATATATCCGTATTTTCCCCGGAGGACATAATGAAGCTCCGGCTATCTTTAAGAAAAATGGTACCTATTATTTGATAACTTCCGGCTGCACAGGGTGGGATCCGAATGAAGCGCGTATGTTTACAGCATCCTCTATCTGGGGGCCTTGGACGCAACACCCTAACCCTTGCCGGGGAGCTGATGCCGAACTGACTTTTCATTCGCAAAGCACGTTTATTTTTCCTGTGGCCGGGAAAAAAGATGCATTTGTCTTTATGGCTGACCGGTGGATGCCGAAGCATCCTTCCGATGCCCGTTATATCTGGCTTCCGATCCAATTTGAGAACGGATTGCCGGTATTGAAGTGGATAGATAAGTGGAGTTTGGATTTCTTTGCTGATTAATTAAACCAGAATGTTTAAAAATCAAAGCTTTACTTTGTTGTATTGCTTTGTTGTATTGCTTTGTTGTATTGCTTTGTTGTATTGCTTTTTTGTATACCTTTGTCGTTATTGAGGGATAATTAAATAAGCAATATGTATTTTCAATGGAAACGGATAGTAACGTTCTTACTATTGTTATTATCAGTATATGCAAAAGGAGAGAATACTCCGACCGTACCGATTATCGGTAATGTCGGAGTATTTCCTTTGGAAAGAAAGATCACAGGGAGGGTTGTAGATGCCGAAGGTAAACCATTACCGGGTACGAACGTTGTGGAAGAAGGTAACGTATAATTCATTGGTAACGGCTTTGGATGGACCGGATAATGCCGGAACAAGGTTATGGTGGGATAAGAGATATAACTTTTAAAACATTAATATGTGTTAAATGTGTAATGCTTACCCCTAGATAAGAAAGTATTGTGTGTATCCTTTATAAACGGACTGGAAAACGGTCGTCTAATAAAGATATATATGCAAGATACAATCATCATATTACTCCTGCAGAAATACATAAAGAACCAATGTTCGGAGCAGGAATTGCACGCATTGCTTCACTGGTTGAAGTCGCCGGATAATCATGCAGAACTTGATCTGGTGGTTAAGCCTTTGTGGGAGACCATCGATAAAAATATGTCCCGACCGGAAGGTGAAAGGGAAAAAGAATTGCATGAAGAGGTTTCTTTACTTTTATCTGGAGTAAAAAGAAAGGATAGGAAAATCTCTAACCCTGAGGTTAGAGATAAAAACCGTTTAAACGGTTTTTATCGTATTGCTGCTATATTGATCCTGGCATTCAGTGTAACATTCGGATTATTGAAAGTACTCGACCGTCCGTCTCCGCAGCTTACTTACACGGAAAAGGTTTCCAATAAAGGAGAAAAGAAAAATATAGTGTTGTCTGATGGCACAAAAATTATCCTTAACTCCGATACCAAGTTACGCATTCCTGCCGACTTCAATAAGGAAGAACGTGTCCTGGAAATGGAAGGAGAAGGCTTTTTTGATGTGGCTCCTGATCCGAATAAACCCTTCATCATAAAGAGTGGAGAAGCCCGGGTCAGGGTGTTGGGTACTTCCTTCGATTTTAAATCATACAAAGAAGACGATTTTATAAAACTGACCGTATCGACCGGTAAGGTTCGTGTTAATGTAGACGATCAGGATCTTCAGTTGTCCGTGTCTCCCAACGAACATCTTTCTGTCAATAAGGTAGACGGTAATGTCAGCAAGGAAACCATTCAGGAAAACAACTATATTAAATGGATACAGGGTTCTTTATACTTCAACAAAGAACCGATCCGGGAGGTAATAAAAACTATCAACCGCACATACAACTGCAAGGTGATTCTGCAATGTAAGAATCGCGATTATAAAATTACCGGGACACACGATAATAAAAATATAGAAGCGGTTATCGAGGCCATTTGCTTTACTACCGGCCTCCATAGCCGTCAGGAAGGGGATAATATAATTATATATGATAAACTTTAAGTCGAACCTATTAATGAGAATGCCTATGTAGAATACCAGGAAACAACGTATTAAAAAAGCAGCAGTGCTGTCACACCGCTGCTTTCATTAATTTTCAGCAGAAACCTTTAAAACAGTATTGAGCCACTGGGTTGTAAGGATTTTCTGCCTGTCTTAACAAACATCATTCATTAAAACATTACAAATGTATGAATTATAATCTAATATTAAACAAGACTGTTATGCGAACTTCGTTAACCGTATGCGCTATTGCTTTATCTTCCCAGTTACTTTGTGCGGAGGGAGTTTGGGGGCAGAGTCTTAAAGAAAACAATATCACTTATGTCGTGAAGCAAACTTCAGTGAGCGATGCTTTTGAACAACTGAGTAAAATCACTGGTTTTAATTTCTTTTATGACGAATCAGTACTGAAAGACTTGAAAAATGTCAATGTACAGATTAAGAATGGTTCTATAGATGCTATTTTAGATGAATTATCACAACAAACCGGATTGTATTTTAAGAAGATAAATAATACGATTTCAGTGAGTCGGAGCCGTATCGTTTCTTTCGAACCACAGGCAATTCAGCAAAATAAGAAATTGACAGGTATTATCCGTGATAATAACGGAGAACCAATTATCGGGGCAAATGTAGTTGTGAAGGGAACAACTAATGGTACTATAACGGGAGTGGACGGAGATTTTTCTCTGGATGTGCCGGATACTGGAATATTACTTATATCCTATATCGGTTATTTAAGTAAAGAGATAGCGATTGGAGCAGAAAGTAGGATTGATATCACTTTATCTGAGGATACACAAAAGCTGGACGAAATTGTAGTAGTGGGTTACGGTGTAGTTCGTAAAAGTGATTTGACCGGATCGGTCGGCACAGTGAAAGCTGCAGCAATTGAGAGTATGCCGGTATCTCGTATTGACCAAGCTTTGCAGGGACGTGTCAGTGGTATGCAAATAACATCAGCAAACGGTTCTCCTGGTGCTAGTACAACAATTCGTATTCGTGGTGGTAATTCTATTAATGCAGGTAATGAGCCTTTATATGTTATCGATGGCATTATTGGAGGAGGTGATTTAAGCACGATAAATCCGGCGGATATTGCTTCTATTGAAGTACTGAAAGATGCATCATCTACAGCTATATATGGATCTCGTGGTGCAAACGGTGTAATTTTAATTACTACTAAGAGAGGAGATGGAGCAGAAGGGCTGAAGTTGACTTATAGTGGATATTATGGATTACAGACACCGGTTAAAAAGCTGGATCTTCTGAATGGGTCGGAAGCTGCTGTTTTTCAGAATGAATATGCTGAATATTATGGTCGTCCACATCCGTTTAAAGATCCTTCTCAAGTGAATAATACTAATTGGCAGGATCAGATGTTTCGTTCGTCAGCTCCTATCACCGACCATAATTTGAGTTTATCCAAGTCAATGAAGGACGGTAATTATTATTTGTCAATGAACTACTTCAACCAGGAAGGTATTATGTATGAGTCTGGTTTTGAGCGTTACCAAATACGTTTCAATGTCGATCAGAAAATAGGAAAAGCATTCCAGTTGGGAGCCACACTAACCGCTTCTATGACGAATCGGGATAATCCGTTTGTCGGTGGACATGATTTGCTACCTACTGCACCGATATACAATGAAGATGGATCTTATTTCGATGTCAATCAAATCAGTGGTAATGTTTATAATAGTCCGGTTGCCCAGCGTGAATACATTCAGGATAAGACAAGAAAATTTAGAGGGCTGGGGAATGTATATGCGCAATTGACACTCTTTAAAAATCTGGTATTAAAGTCTTCTTTCGGTTTTGATATCAGTAATAGCAAACAGAATCGATATGAATCGGTAAATCTGCCAACTCGTGTTTTTAATAAAACAGGTGGTTACGCAAAGGTTCGTACTGAGTTTCCTATTACTTATCAGAATGAAAATACAATCAGTTACAATATTACATTAGGAGATCATTTTATTTCTGCATTAGGCGGTTTCACCTGGCAGAAGTATCAATACGAATTTTTGGAAGGTTCAGCAAGTGGTTTTAAAAATGATGTAAGTTTATATCATGCAATGGAAACCGGTGATCCTGTAACACGTGATATTCAGACTGGCGAAAAGGAATGGGGATTGGTCTCTTATCTGTTTAGAGCAAATTACACGTATAAGAGTAGATATATGTTGACAGTGTCCGGCCGTCAGGATGGTTCTTCTCGGCTTTCGGAAGGTAATAAATGGGCCTTTTTCCCTTCAGTAGCATTGGCATGGAGAGCATCGGAAGAAGAGTTCATCAAATCTCTTAATTTGTTTTCAAATCTGAAATTAAGAGCTTCTTACGGAACTTCCGGTAGCCAGGCTATTGATCCCTATTCAGTGATTGATAAATTGAAGAGTGGTTCTACTGTGATAGGTGGACAAGAAGTTATTTCGTTTGCCCCAGAAAGTTCTGCAAATAAGAATCTGGGTTGGGAGAAAACAAAACAGGTAGATGTCGGTTTAGATGCCGGTTTTTTGGAAGGGCGTTTAGGCTTGGAGATCGATTATTATTATAAAAAGACAACCGACTTGCTTCTTAAGAGAGAGTTGCCATACCAAACAGGTTTTGAATCTATACTCGAAAATGTCGGTGCTGTAAGAAATCAGGGATTTGAGATTTCAGTGAATTCTGTTAATATCGATAAGAAGGACTTTAAATGGTCAACAAATCTCTCAATTTCAGCAAACAGGAATAAGATACTGGATCTTGGTGGAAAGGACTTCCTTGAAAATGGAAGGGGATCTCGATTGATCGTTGGTGAACCGATGGGAACTTTCTTTGGTGTAAAGTATTTGGGAACATGGAAAGAAAATGAGATTACCGAAGGTTCCAAACATAAACCTGGTGATCCTAAACTGGAGGACCTGAATGATGATGATATTATTAATATACATGATGGACAGATCATAGGAAATGCTGAACCTAAATTCTATGGAGGTTTTGGCAATGATTTTACTTTCAGACGTTTTACATTCGGTTTGTTCTTTGACTTCAGTTATGGCAATGATGTGTACGACTTATCGGGAAGAGGTATGGATACAGGATTTAATGGGAATGTTTATGGCAGAAACCGGGATCGTTGGAGCGAAAGTAACCCTAATGGATATTATCCTAAAGCAGGTAGCGCTTTTACCAATATCTTTGATACGTATGCCGGTGGAGAATTTAACGGCGGATGTAGTTTATATTTACACGATGGTTCTTATCTGCGTTTGAAGAATATAAATGTGCAATATGATATCCCATTGCCAAAGCAAAATGTGTTAAAGTCATTACAGGTCTATGGAACGGTTTCCAATGTGTTTACACTGACTAAATATTTCGGTTACTCACCGGATGTGAATGTGGGAGATTTGGAAACGGAAGCTACACGCCGGGGATTTGATCAAAATGCTTATCCTCAGAGTAGAACATTCCTGATTGGTTTAAAAGCACAGTTTTAATAATTTAATACGTATTTGAAATGAAACGAATAATAATAAATTTACTGGTACTGATGGTTTTATCATTCAACTCATGCAGTAATCTGTTGAATGAGGATCCGAAAGATTTTGTTTCACCACAAGGTTTCTTTAATACGGAAGATGAGGTAACATCTGCGTTATATGGCGTATATGGTTATTTACATGATATATATATAGGTGATTATGAAAAAATTTTCATTGCAGATATTGGTGTAGATAATATGGTTACGAGACAAAGTCCGCGTGTAGATGTTTATCAATACTACCAAATGGATGCTCCGACAGTTGAATATTCTACTTTTTGGAAAAATCATTATGCGGCAATCGGTTCGGCCAATATGGTGATTGCTCGTACAGAAAAGTCTGCATTGAAAGAAGAGTTTAAAAATAGTATTATAGCAGAAGCTCGTTTCCTGAGAGCATTTTTCTATAACAACCTGGTGTTGATGTGGGGAGATGTTCCAATGTGGCTGGATGAGTTGAATGTAGAAGAAGTCTCTACCGTTGCACGTACTCCGAAATCAGAAGTATTGGAACAAATTATTGCAGATCTGGAGTATGCAGCTAGTACGTTACCTGGAAAAAGAGAGGTGAAAGATCAAGGTCGTGTAACATCCTGGAGTGCAAAATCTATAATGGCACGAGTTTGTTTATTGGATAACCAGTGGCAGAAGGCTTATGATTTATCGAAAGAAGTTATCCAATCGTCTCCTCATAAATTATTGAATGATTTTAATCAGATATTTGACTTCAAGAATAAGTTTAATGATGAATTGATATTTGTTATCCCCGGTTTGACAGATGTTAAAGGTAGTCAGATCCATTCTTTTACAAACCCTCGTGGACGTGATGAAAGTGGAAAAGTAGATGCTTTGTTCAAAGAAGGAAAAAAGGCTATTCGTCCAGACGGAACAATTGTCTCTTCTTCAGGGGAGTTGTTTCAGGGATGGGGGATGTTTAATACGACAAAAAATCTTTTGGCAAGCTTTGAAGCAGGCGATACCCGTAAGGATATAATGGATTGGAATGGACTGACGATGACAGACGGAACAAAAATAACTTTTGATGGTGGTGATGGCGGTGGATCCGGGCATTATATGTTGAAGTGGATTGCTTTTGATGAAAAAGCTAATAATGGAAGTCGTGATATTCATCATATTCGTTTAGCTGAGCTTTATCTTATTCAGGCTGAGGCTGCAAATGAGCTGAACAAACCGGCGGAAGCTATTGCATTATTAAATGTTTTACGTGAACGGGCATTTGGAGATAGTAGTCATAATTATGCCTCTTCTTTATCCAAAGAAGAGATAAAGAAGGCGATTGTCAACGAGAACAGATGGGAATTATGTGGTGAAGGTGTCCGTCGCTGGTATCTGATCCATTGGGGGTATGATTATCTTTATAATGCAGTTCAGGCTTTGAAAGATGAAAATCCCAGAGCTGCAACAAACATAAAACCGCATCATGTCTTATTTAAAGTTCCTGATGAAGAGTTTATAAAGAATCCTAATTTAGGAGTTAATAATCCGGGTTATTAAATATCTTCGGATAGATATGGCACACAGATTTGTTTTATAATGACTTCTATCTGTGTGCCATATTATTTGTCTCCGATCTAATATATAAAATTGTGAAAAATAGATTTAAACAATTGATTATAGTAGCCTTACTTCCTTTATACGTATGTGGTGGTTTTGCTCAAGGAAGTCCGTTAGCTGTAAAACCTCCTTTGGGATGGAATAGTTTTGATAGCTATGGAGTCTATCTCCACGAAAAGGCTGCATTTGATAATCTGGAAGTATTGGCTGATAAATATCTGCCTTTCGGCTATGAATATTTTGTGATAGATAACGGTTGGTTTGGGGAATATAAACTGCGGCCGGGAACAATTTATTCTATAGAACGACATGCTTCAGATGTAAATATTAATGAATTTGGATTGTTACAACCTTCTATCTGTTATTTTCCGAATGGCTTTCTTGAATTGATAAATAAATGTCATGCAAAAGGGTTGAAGTTTGGCCTTCATCTGATGCGAGGTATACCTCGGAAGGCAGTAGAGTTGAATTTACCTATTAAAGGAACGGATTATCATGCACGAGATATTGCAGATACAGTAAATATCTGTAACTGGTGTCATTATAATTATGGAGTGGATATGTCTAAACCCGGTGCACAGACTTTTTATAACAGCTTAATTGACCAATTGGCTGCATGGGGTGTCGATTTCATAAAGGTAGACGATATTGTTCCTTATCCGAAAGAGATAGAGGCATTGGTTCATGCTGTTAAGCAGTGTGGCAGGGATATGGTAATCAGTTTATCTCCAGGTGATCGTGCTCCGGTAGAATATATTGATGTTTATAAACAAGCCAATATGTTGCGTGTGACCGGTGATGTATGGGATACACAATCTGATATCGATAAATGTTTCACCGCATGGAAAAAATGGAGTGGTTATGAAACTCCCGGATTTTGGCTGGATATGGATATGATACCGTTTGGTAAACTTCAATTAATGTCTCCGGCTACATTAAACAAAGAAGACATAAGTAAAAGTGCTTTATATGCGGGAAAAGGATATACCAGGGAAAGTGAGTTAAGTAAGGATCAAATGAAAACATTTATCACGATGCGTGCTTTGTCTGCTTCTCCTTTGATGATAGGAGGTGATTTGTTGACAATGGATGAGTATTCTTACAGTTTGTTGATAAATCCGGAAATTCTGGCATGTAATCAAAATGGAAAAATGGGAAAACTCATTTTTGAAAAAGATGGAGTGGAAATATGGAAGGTAAAGGATATTGAATCGAATAAAGGGTGGATAGGAATATTTAATAGAACCGATTTTGGAAAAGAGTATATGAAATTTGATATTAGTGTATTGACTCTTACAGAAAATTCTCGGTTGTATGATATATGGAATAATAAACAAGTTGTGATAGAAAATAAAGAGATAGAAATAACTATACCCGGACGGGGAGTTGTTTTCATTAGATATGATATTTGATTGATATGAAGAATTTGAAAATAAGAGTTTTATTTATCGGTCTTTTTTGTGTAGCAACAGTATGCAATGTAAAAGCAACTGATGTTTTGGAGGATCTGGTAAAAAGGGTTCTTCCCGGATATGAAAAACAGTTTATATTTAAAACGGAAATATTACCGACAGAGGAAGATTATTTTGAATTAAGTTCTGTCGGACAGCAAATACAGATACGAGGGAATTCCCCTGTTAGTTTGGCATCCGGTTTGAATTGGTATCTAAAATATTACTGTAACAGTTCTTTTTCCTGGTGTGGTAATCAAACTCAAATACCGGAAAAACTACCAATATTAGAGGAGAAGGTCAGAATGCAAACTCCCCTTCGTACAGGATTTTATCTGAATTATTGCACTTTCAGCTACTCTATGGCTTTCTGGGGGTGGGAAGAATGGGAACGCGAAATAGACCGGATGGCAATGAACGGTATTACTACTCCAATGGCGATGGTGGGAGTTGAATGTGTGTGGCGTAATATGCTGAAAAGGTTCAATTATTCGGAGAAAGAGATAAAAGAGTTTATTCCGGGGCCAGCTTATCTGGGCTGGTTCTTGATGGGGAATTTGGAAGGAATGGGAGGCCCATTACCTGATAGCTGGTTCAACAGGCAGGAAGAGTTGCAGAAAAAGATTTTGGCACGGATGAAAGCATACGGGATGGAACCTGTTTTTCAGGCATTTTTTGGTATGGTTCCGGGAAATCTTTCTACTAAATATCCGGAAGCAGATATTATCGGACAAGGGAAATGGATTAATTTTGATCGTCCTCCGGTACTAAATCCAATTGATCCTTTATTTGAAGAAATGGCATCTGTGTGGTATGAAGAGTATGAGAAACTATATGGAACAGTCCATTATTATGCAGGTGATTTGTTTCACGAAGGGGGAAAAACAGAGAATATAAACGTGACGGAAGCTGCTGAATGTGTTCAGGAGGCTATGCAAAATGCTGTTCCCGGTAGTGTCTGGGTTATTCAGTCATGGGGTGGAAATCCGACAGAAGAGTTATTGGCAGGTTTATCGAAAAAGAATACGATTATAATAGATTTGTGTGCTGAATATTGGGATCGTTGGAGCGAACGGAATGCTTTTGGCGGATTTCCATGGGTGTGGGCAAATATCACTAACTGGGGTGGTAATATCGGATTACATGGACGTTTGGATGCGATTGCTTCGGAACCAGTGCGAGCTCGTACTAATACCATGACATTTCCTTGGCTCAAAGGTATCGGAAATGTTCCTGAAGGTATCGGTACAAACCCGGTAGTTTTCGATCTGGCTTGTGAAATGCGTTGGAGAGATTCAGTTCCGGAGCTAACAAACTGGCTACATGATTATGCTACTTACAGATATGGGTATCCTGATGAAGTGTTGAATAAAGCTTGGGATATACTCTATAAAACAGCTTACGGTACATATAAAGGACATCGTCGTCCTTCAGAAAGTTATTTTTGTGCTCGTCCTTCTTTAAAAGTCCGTACAGTATCGGCTTGGGGAAGTGCACGAATCTATTACGAGGAAAGTGAGTTCGAAGAAGGTGTGAAATTATTTGCTAGTGTGAAGGACAAATATAAAGGACATGATGCTTATGAATACGATCTGGTAGATTTTACCAGGCAACTAGTTGCTAATAAAGGACGTGTCCTGTATCATCAAATAATTCGGTGTTATAAAAATAAGGATGTAGATTCGGTGACTTATTATTCTCAAAAGTTTTTGGATCTGATTCTGTTGCAAGATCAGTTACTGTCTTGCCGATCTGAACTGTCGGTTTCAAGCTGGATTACTCAGGCCAGAAATTGCGTGACAGATCCAGTCGATAAAGACTTATTCGAATATAATGCGCGTGTATTGATTACAACTTGGTCTGATGAGAAGAGTCAGTTGATCGATTATGCGCATCGTGAGTGGAGTGGGTTACTGAAAGAATATTATTATCCCCGCTGGGAAATGTTTTTCGACTGGTTGATACAAACTGTTCATGGAGAGCAGGTTCCGGAGCCGGATTATTATCCTCTGGAGGAAGCATGGACTAAACCGCATGCCCTTCCAGTCTCTTCAAAGCCGGACTTATATAAGCTGGTGGAAGATTGTATAAACTTTAATTAGACGTAAATATGAAAGATTTTGTATTAATAAAGAATACCGGTTTGTCTGTTTTGGGTATAATGGCCTTATCCTCTTGTCAGACCAAACTGGAAACAAAACAGAAACAGCCGAATATTATATATATTTTAGCCGATGATCTGGGATATGCAGAACTGGGATGTTATGGTCAGAAACAAATTGAAACTCCTAATATCGATAAACTAGCCGAAAATGGGATACGTTTTACACAGCATTATTCTGGGACAGCTGTATCTGCTCCTTCACGTTGTGTATTACTAACCGGAAAACATACAGGGCACTCTTATATCCGTGGGAATGATGAGATGCCGGAAAGAGGGGATGTGTGGAGTCATGAGGCTATGTTGGCTGACTCTACATTAGAGGGACAACGCCCACTACTTGCAGGAACGCAAACACTGGCCTCTATGATGAAATCCGCTGGATATACCACTGCTTGCATTGGAAAATGGGGATTGGGTTATCCCGGGTCTGAGAGTACTCCGAATAAAGTCGGATTCGATTTTTTCTATGGATATAATTGTCAGCGTCAGGCACATACCTATTTCCCGCCGTTTTTGTACAGAAATGAAAACCGGGAGTATTTATCAAATGTTTTATTGGAACCCGGAACAAAACTGAATGCAGGAGTTGATACAATGGCTTTAGAAAGTTATGCAAAATACACTCAGAAAGAATATGCACCGGATTTGATGTTCAAGGAAATTACTTCATTTATCAATGGAAATAAGGATGTTCCTTTCTTTATGATGTGGACAACTCCTCTACCTCATGTCCCGCTCCAGGCTCCTGAACGTTGGGTGAAACATTATGTGGATAAATTTGGAGATGAAGTTCCTTATACGGGAAATAAAGGATATTTCCCGTGCAGATATCCTCATGCAACTTATGCTGCAATGATCAGTTACTGGGATGAGCAGATCGGAGCACTTATACAACAATTGAAGGATCTGGGAATTTATGAAAATACGTTGGTGATTTTTACCAGTGATAATGGGCCGACATTTAACGGAGGTACCGATTCCCGCTGGTTTGATAGTGCAAGACCTTTTAACTCGGATCAGGGTTGGGGGAAGGCTTCTCTTCGTGAAGGAGGTATTCGTGTGCCGATGATTGCTACTTGGCCGGGACTGATAAAACCTGGAACAATAACCAACCATGTTTCTGCATTCTGGGATGTGATGCCCACTTTGGCGGATATTGCAGGAGTGACTGTTAATCAGTTAGATGGGATCAGCTTTTTTCCTGTGTTGCAAGGGAAAATGCAGCCGGAACATGAATACTTATATTGGGAGTATCCGGAAGGGGGTGGCTCGAAAGCCATTCGAGTAGGAGACTGGAAGGGGTATATTCCTGACATAAAGAAGGGAAATACTCAAATGAGTTTGTATAACCTGAAAGACGACCCTACTGAACAACATGATATAGCCACTGAACATCCCGATATTGTTAAGCAATTGGAACAAATGATGTCGGAGGCTCATATAGATCCGGTAGTAAAAAGCTTTGAAATGTAACCCGAATATAAAAAGGGGAGGAATAATAATCGGTATCAAACAGATTTTATTCCTCTTCTTATATAACAATATAAAGCAATAAGCTTAAAGATATATCTGTATACTTGTTGAAATGATTTTTAATGAAACGCAGAGATTCGGATATATGCTCCTGAACGGTGTTAACCGATATTCCTAATTGGGCGGCAATTTCTTTGTGAGTCATATTATCTTCCCGACTCATGTTAAATATCTTTTTCCTTTGAGGAGGCAATGCTTCTATTGCTTCTTTCAGTATTTTCTGATATTCTGTATAGATTAGCTCGGACTCGATGATCTCTTCTTCTACAGGGGTTCTTTGTGCAAGTATAGACTTTACTTTGACGTCGATATCTATATCCCGGAAATAATTCAATATTCGGTTACGAGCCATTGTGTAAAGGAAGGAAGAGAAGGACAAATCTGGGTTAATAAAGTTTCGGGACTCCCAGATACGGATAAAGATTTCCTGGACAATATCATTCGCTTCCTCTTTTGACTTGAGCAGATTAAGACAGAAGTAATACAACTTGTCTTTATAGCGGATATATAATTCGCTAAAAGCAGTTTCATCATCCCGTATAAGAAGGTTAACTAATTCAGTATCCGTATTTTCTCTGATCCCCATGTATCCTCTCTGTAAGTAGTATGCAATATTACTACATTTTTCAGAATAAAAGAAATTCCCGAAAAGAATTACCGACAACGGTATTCCTTCCGGGAATTTACATATATGTTTTATCAATTAAAATAACTTGCTCGGATATTCTCCTGCATCTACCAATGCCTGGATCTTATCTACTACGCCCTGACGGTCGGCGGCATAAGTTACACCGAACCATTTGGAAGTAGTGTCCCATACTTTAACACGGGCTGTACCGTTTGTGATCAGCTCGTTAACCATTAGCGGAATGAAATATTCGCTTTTCAGGTTACCCATATTCTTTTTCAGGAAGTCTTTGAAGAATTCTTCTGAATAAGCAAAGTAATCGGGAGTGAATCCCCACATATTCATGGATACCGGAGTATTTTCGTCCAGAACCACTTTCTTGCCGTTTTCGTCGATAAACTGGATATCACCGTCGATACGTTCGATAGCTGTACGTTCTACAACGCCTGTCAGGTAACCTTCTGCATTTGTTTCGCAAACGCCACGGGCTACTGAACCACTTTCGCTCAATGTATTACCAACACGGTAGCCTACCATACAGTAGTCATTTTTCTTACCGTACATTTCTGTCAGCGCTTTACCTAATACGGCGAAGCTGTCGCGTCCGTAGAAATCGTCGGCGTTGATAACGGCAAACGGTTCTTTGATAACATCTTTACCCATCAGGACAGCATGATTGGTACCCCAGGGTTTTTCGCGGCCTTCCGGGCAAGTGAAGCCTTCCGGCAGGCTATTCAGGTCCTGGAATACAACTTCAACAGGAATATGATTTTCGTATTTGGAAATGATCTTTTCGCGGAAATCTTTTTCAAATGATTCACGGATAACAAAAACTAATTTTCCAAATCCACCGCGGATAGCGTCGAAAATAGAGTAGTCCATGATTGTTTCACCATTAGGGCCCAGACCGTCAAGCTGTTTCAAGCCCCCGTAGCGGCTACCCATTCCGGCTGCTAATACAAATAATGTAGGTTTCATAATTCTTTTATTTTAGATAATGTATTTTTCATTCTGCAGGCAAAGGTAGAAAACAATTTCTGTTTATCCACTTGCTCAACCTGATAAAATACACTGTAAATATCGACACCATCGATAAACACGTATCGGAGCTATCGATACGTGCATATCGGTTGGGACTCTTATTTTACCTCCAGAACGACGATCGATTTAGCCGGCATATTTATTTTAAGCTGGCCTTTTTCCACTTTTGCACCGTTGAAAGCTACCGGTTTTACGAAATCGGGCTTTTCAAAAGTGTTGTGGTCGTTGATGGAAGGTGAGGTGAGGATACGGCCGTTCACACCGGTTATTTTTTGTCCTTGCAGGTCGAGGGTGATATTTTGTGCGTTGTCCGTATCCACGTTTGCCAATGTGATATGGATCACTCCGCTTTTGTCTTTAGAGGCGGAGGCACTCAGCATCGGAACTTCCCGGTTGTCACGTACCAGGGTCTTGTCGCAGATCAGGTCCATCGGAAGGAATGTGGCATCCTGATGTACTTTATACATTTCGAAGACATGGTACGTCGGGGTCAGCATCATTTTCGGACCGTTGGTCAGGATCATGGACTGAAGTACATTTACGATCTGGGCGATATTGGTCATTTTCAGACGGTCGGTGTATTTATGGAATACATTTAGGGAGAGGGCGGCTACGAAAGCATCCCGCATTGTGTTTTGCTGGTAAAGGTGACCATTGATAGTTCCCGGTTCTTCGTCCCACCAGGTACCCCATTCGTCGAGCATCAGGGCTACGTTCTTTTTCGGATCGTATTTGTCCATGATGGTGATGTGTTTTTTGATAACATCTTCTATTTCGAGGCATTTGCCCATCGTCCAGTAATAATCCTCTTTGTTGAAGTCGGTAGCGGATCCTTTGCTACCGCTCCATCCGGTCACAGTGTAATAGTGCAGGGAAAGACCGTCCATGCGACCACCTACGTTTTTCATCAGCGTCTCCGTCCAGTTGTAATCGTAATCGCTGGCACCGCTGGCGATCTTGAACAGACGGTTGCCATCGTAATTACGGCAATAAGTCGAGTAGCGGCGATACAGGTCTGCATAATATTCCGGGCGCATACTACCTCCGCAACCCCAACTCTCGTTGCCGACACCGATAAACTTTACGTTCCATGCCTTATCGCGGCCATTTTGCCGACGCAGGCGTGCCATCGGGCTGTCGCCTTCCGAGGTCATATATTCGACCCATTTAGCCATTTCCTCCACAGTCCCGCTTCCTACATTGGCGCTGACATAAGGTTCGCAGCCCAGTAGTTCACAGAGGTTCAGGAATTCGTGGGTACCGAAACTGTTGTCTTCGATTGTTCCTCCCCAGTTGTTGTTTACCATCTTTGGGCGGTTTTCTTTAGGGCCGATGCCGTCCATCCAGTGGTATTCGTCGGCAAAGCAACCACCCGGCCAGCGCAGGTTGGGAATATGTAATTCTTTTAATGCCTGCAATACGTCGTTGCGGTAACCTTGTGTGTTGGGTATATCCGACTCCGGTCCGACCCAGAGGCCACCATAGATACAGGTTCCGAGGTGTTCGGCGAACTGACCGTAGATATGTTTGCTGATCTGTTGTGTACCCTGTTGGGGATATACACGGATGCTGGCATCTTTTTGGGCGAATAGGGGAAGTGCCAGGAATGCCAGGGCACTGATGAATAATTTTTTCATGGATTATTTGCTTTTAAGATTAATATTGTTCTGTTTGATACGGATCACAGTGAATGAGTAAGCCGGCAGGTCGATGTCGAAATCGTTGCTGACACGGATCGTCGTAGTGACGGGCTTTGCCTGTTTGTCGTCGGGTTTGCCGCTCAGTGTCGTCAGGGTGGCTGTTTCTTCAACTACCGGGATATCCTTTAATAATACACTGGTTTGTGTCGGGACAGGCAGTAGGTTGACCAGCTTAACGATCAGGTCGTTGCTTCGGCTATCGCGTACCACGGAGGAGGCTATGCGTTTCTGCACGGCGTCATTTTCTTCCGGCAGGATTACCCGGCTGTTCAGGTATTCGTCTCCGGCATGCTGTCCGTAAAGTTGCTGCACATAATATCCGACGGTCGGTTTCACCTCTTCATTATTGAAATAGATTAAATCAGGATTCCACTGCGTATGGCCTTCTTTGGCAAGCAGGGGAGCATAGGATGTCATGTGCACCACATCCCCGTTGCGTTCGAGTGCGGTCATATACAATGCTTCCGAAAGGGCCGTTTCCAGATTGTTGGGGCGGCCGGGAAGGTGGGCGGCATATTCACCCAGATATACTTTCGATTTCGAACGGTCGTATTTGTCGTAGTAATCCTGATTATGGATAAACCACCCCGGTTTCTGGTAATAATGCTCGTCTACCATCGGTATATTCAGTTTGTTGGCAAGCTCCCATCCCTCTTCGTAATCGGTACCTTCCGAATAAGGGCCGACTGTTCCGATAACGGTTATTTCCGGGTGTTTTTCTTTCACGGCATTAAACAACATGGTGAACCGTTCCTCAAAGATGTCGGTGATCAGGTCTTCGTTTCCGATACCGATATATTTAAGGTTGAAAGGCTTCGGATGTCCGGCTTCGGCCCGTTTTTTACCCCACTCGGTTTTTACATCGCCGTTGGCATATTCGATCAGGTCGAGTATTTCCTGTACGTAGCCGTCCATTTCACACATAGGAATACCTCCTTGTTGTCCGCCTCCTCGGTGAGTGCAAGCCGAATTCTGGCAGGGAACGCCGGCAGCTACGACAGGAACAGGTTCGGCCCCGATGTCTTCGCAGAAGCGGAAGTATTCGAAATAACCTAACCCCGCTGTCTGGTGATAACCCCAAAGATTACGTTGCGGTTTGCGTGCCTCCAACGGGCCGATCGTGTTTTTCCAGCGGTACATATTATCCAGTCCGTCGCCATGCGCCACACATCCTCCGGGGAAACGTATGAAACGCGGGTGGATATCGGCAATGGCCTGTGCCAGATCGGCACGAAGGCCGTTCGGACGGTTCATGAATGTTTTTTCAGGGAAGAGGGAGATCATGTCCAGGGCAATAGTACCGGGCGTCCGGGTTACGACCTCCAACTGTGCATCGGATACATTTTCCAGGGCTGTAAGTGTGACCGGCAGTTTTTTCCATTCACGTGATAATCCTCCGGTGAAACCTTCCGCATGGATACGGCCGTCCTTACCGGTCAGACGAACTTGTAGCTTTCCGTTCTTTCCGTCCAGTGTACGGGCGAAGAGGGAGAATTTATATTTGTCGCCGGCTTTGAGCGTGATGCCGTCAAAACCTTCGTTAACCAGGGCTGCGCCGGGCTGATCCGTTTTTAATACGGCATAATGCAGGTTGTTAGGATGGATCGGTTGCGTGGAGTCGATGGTGAAGGAGGCGTTTGCCCCTTTCAGGGTCCATGACTTTTTACTGTTCCAGGCCGGATCGTTTCCTTCCTTGTCGGCAGGCGAGTATTCGAAATCACGGTTTTGTATCAACTCGGCATAAAGGCCTCCATCGGCGGCATAATTGATATCTTCAAAAAAGGCCCCGACCAACAGGTCGCTGATTGGTTTCTTTTGGTTGCCGTTTACTATGACTGTCGTATTGAACGGTTTCAGGGAGGCGAAGCGCACCGGATCTTCCTGGGTGGTTTCGCTGTAAATCCTGTCTTTGTAAGCGACCATGTCTTTAGCGGCAATCAGTTTGTCGACTACCTCCCAGGGGACTTTGTGGATCACGCCGGTTTCCGGTTTGTCGTAGAGGACAACCGTGCAACGTCCATCCTGCGGATAAGCGGCCGGTGTCGACGGATTATAAGTGCTGAGGTCGCCGGTAGTTGTCGAATACGATTGTCTTCCCCAGGTAACGAGATCGGCGGAAGCCGCATGACCAAACGTTTGGGTGGATTCGTTGAGAGTCCAGAAACAGTGCCATAATCCGTCGGATGTCCGGATGAGGTAGGGGGAAAGCATTCTTTTTTCCGTTCCCCAACGTCCGTAGTCGCAACGCAGGAAGCTGTGTTCGGGGCCGATACGGTGCCAGTTCTTTTTGTCCGTACTCCAGGCGAAATGTAGCCCGTTATGGTTATTGTCCTTGTCGGTGGCATACGAGAACAGATAGGCCGAATCGGGCTTGCTCGCTAAATCTCCGGCCTTAGCGAAGGAAGGGCCGGAGAAGCATGCTGAAAGGATTAAGAAAGAGGTGATGATTCTTTTGATCTTTTTCATCATGTCACTATGTCTTTACTGGTTAATTAGCGGGAGTTAGTTTGTATAATACGGATGCATGCGGCTGAAGGCTGCAACTGATCTTGTCTCCTTTTTGATCGACCTCTTTGTCGCTCCACATTTCCGTTACGCGGCACTTTTCGATCCCCAGGTCTTTAAGCGGAATGTCGATAACGGATACGCCTTCATCATTGAGGTTGAACAATGCCAGGTACACTTCGCCCGTTTTTTCGTTTCCGGAAGTGATAGCCGCTTTCCCGTCCTGCTGGAAAAGCTGGCGTACGTTCGTCCCTTCGCGGTGCATTCTGAGCACTTCTTTATTTGTCAACAAAGAAAGGGTAAACTCGTCGTTGCTGGGCAGGTCGCCACCGAACATCAACGGGGAACGGAAGATACAGAACAGATTCATTAATGTATATTGTTCGTCGTGGGTCAGGCGGGTCATACGGTCTTCACCCCGTTCTCCGCGGATAGAGATACGTCCGAGCGGGATCATATCGCAATCAGGCCAGGTACCCGGGGCAATATATGGATACCATCTCTGGGCTACGTCGAACAGGTGGGTGATATGAGGCCAGGTATCCCAAACATCGTCTACCATACGCCACATATTCGCATGACTGCGTACGTGGTCTGCGTTGGCAACCGGAGTTTCGCCGGGGGAAGTGCTCAATACGATCGGCCGTCCGCAATGGTCGATGGCGTTTCGTATTAACTCGATCTCGCCGAGGTGGTAGGGGCGCGACAAATCGTCTATCTTGATAAAGTCCACTCCCCAGGAAGCATAAAGCTCGAAGATGGAATTATAATATTCCTGTGCACCCGGCTTATCGGCAACGACCGTATAGTTATCTCTTAGCCATTCGCATTGCAGTTCCGGCGAATAGATCTGATCGGCAGTGATCCCGTCGGCACCTTTTACCGGCAGTTTCTTTTCGACGGCTACTTTCGGAATGCCGCGCATAATATGTATACCGAATTTCAAACCTTTGCCATGTACGTAATCCGCCAGTTCCTTGAATCCTTTTCCATCTTTAGCGGACGGGAAACGGTTTACGGCCGGCTGGTAACGTCCGTATTCATCCAATACATAACGGGGATCGGTCTGATTGTAACCGCCTGCCTTGTCGTTTTCCACGAACCAGCGGATATCCACTACTATGTATTCCCAGCCATATTCCTTCAGCTTGTCGGCCATATAGTCGGCATTCGCTTTCACTTCGTGTTCTTCCACTGTCGGGCCATAACAATCCCAACTGTTCCATCCCATAGGAGGGGTTTGTGCCCATTCTTTAAATTCGCCGGCTTTGAACGGCTCGGGCTGACTTGTTTCTTTTTTCTGTGCGCAAGAGCTGCATAGAACGGTCGCTGCGACCCATAATAATAACTGTTTTTTCATGATATACTATTGTGATTTTTTATTATGTGTCAAAAATACGTTATATTTTTGTTTCGCAGCACCACTAATTCGTCAAAAAGGGCCTATTTTGAGCCAAACCACTACGAATTATTGTTTTTTATACAAATATTCCTTGAAACCGACAAAAAAAAGGCCGGCTCAAAAATTTCTGTAATGAAACAGTGATGAGTCGGCCTTTTATTATTTTATTCGATCACCGGGCGATCGTCGGGATCGGGTTCCGGTGTGGGATCGGGTTTGGGAGTCGGATCGACGGGGATATCGGTTTTTTTTCCGGCTTTGCGGCGTGAGAGGGTTTCGGAGAACTGCACGATCAATGCGTTGACATTGTCGATCAGGCCGGCCAGCTTCGTTGCCTGGTCGGCATCGTGAGTAATCGTCTCGTTCACCAGCCAGAGGGCATTGATAGCCTTCACGGTTGCGCGGTAGGCATCGTCCACCTGCGAGCGGACGGCTTTCAGGCTGTCGTTGCTGACACGTCCGAGTTTGACGTCGGAACGGTTCACATACAATTCATTGAACTCATTGTTCGCCTGTTTCAATAGGGGAAGCACGTCGGTGAGGCCCAGGGCGGTGATATACGCCTGGTTGGCTTCACTTTCCAGTACCTGGAGGCAGTTGGTCACTTGCGCCGTGTTTTCGGCTGCCGGTTTCGAGGCTGCATCTTTGTAAGGTCTCATCTCGAACTCGATCTTTTGCGCTGCGGTCTTTTTTTCCGGCACCGGGCTGTAGAGCATGGCGGCGACCATTTGTTTGATGTAGATGAAAAGATCGTCGCGTTCGCGGTCTTTTTCGTTCATGGCCTGTGTTTCTTCGTAAGCGCGGGCCTGTAGATAGAGGTCGTCTTCGCGTTTGAAAAGGTCTGCATAGGTTTTCTGTAGGCTTTCGATCTTCAACTCGGTGGCCAGGGCGGGGGTGGCGAAGGTGAGGACGTTGGCGTGGAACTGGAAATGCTCGGCGTTGCGGGCTCTTGCTAAACTGGTTACTTCTACAATTTCCTTCATTTCTTTAGATTTAATTAATAAACAATGTTCCTTGTTTTGGTGCAATCTTGTTTTTCATTCAAAAAATACCAGTGTTTTGATACAATCTTATTTTTTCGTTCTAAAAATGAAATTGTTTCGGTGCAATCTTGTTTTTTCATTCAAAAAATGAGATTGTCTTGCTGCACTTTCATTTTTTCAGTCCAAAAGTCAAATTGTTTTGATACAATCTTATTTTTTTTATAAAATGGGGTGATTGCATGTATACAACGCTATAAATGTAGTCTTTTAAAAGTACCCTACCTAATTCCTGGCCCTGAATTTCAAAAAATAAACTGCTCTATCCTCGCGAACCGGGCAGTTTTCAACAAATTAATATGCCCTACTTAAAGCATATGAAATCTGATGTACCTATCATCGATCTCTATTTCCCCTTTCAAAAATTAGTAGGAGATGTGTTTTTGGGTTCTAAAATCATGCTTAGGCTTTGGTTTTACAAAGGTCGGTGATTTTCTGTTCTCTGAAAAAAACATTCGCGCATAAAATATGCGGCGCGTTGCATATTTTATGTAGTTTTCTTTCTGTCCTGGACAGATACTTAATTGTTTGTCCTTATATTTGTCTTCAATAAAATAAATAAGGTATGGAAAAAGATGCAGAACTGAAAAGAAGCAAAAATGTAAACGAGGGTGCGAATGTCCGGAAATTACGCCAGATATTAGGTATCAAGCAGAGTGCTTTTGCTGAAAAGTTGGGAATAGACCAATCGGCCGTTTCCCGTCTGGAAAGTCGCCGGGTGATCGAAGAGGATACGTTGCTGAAAATAGCTAATATATTTAATGTATCTCCTAAAATTATTCAGGAACTGGAGGAGAACCCGCTGTCGGTGGTGGTTGAGAATACATTTGAAAGTGGTAGTTCAAATAATGGAAATATAATTGGAAATAATGAAAAATTAGAAACCATTGTACATCCTCTCGAAAAAGTCATAGAATTAAACAAGCAAACGACCGAACTTTACGAGCGCATGGTAGCCCTCGAAAAAGAAAAATCAGCCTTGCTGGAACAGTTGTTGAAGGAAAAGCAAGGATAATATAGAAAAATGTGAATCGAAATAACAGACCTCGTAGGGGCGGGTTCTAAACCCGCCCAATATCAACAGGGTGTAATCCTTGTCACAACGGGCAGGTTTGGAACCTGCCCCTACGAAGCCGGTCATATTGTCTCATTTCTGTCAATAACTGAAATATTAATACAGGGTAAGGGCAGAAACAAAATCAGCCAGATTGTTATAGATTAAAAACAATCTGGCTGATTTAATTTAATGAGCAATAATAAATAACAATTCGTTATTTTCGATACCCTGTTTTAATACTTAAACGGTGTCATCCTCGTATACGCCTTGTAATCTTTGATCATTCCCGGGTATCCTTCTTCGGCACGGGGCAGGTAGCGGAAACCCGAAACTGTTACGGTTTCACGCAGGTCGATCACTACCTGGTGCGGATATTTGGCTCCCCTGGCTGTGCTCCAATAGGTGGACTCCTGCAAATCATAGATTTTATCGGCTGTGAAGTTTCCACCGGATGTTTCTTCGCTGTCGGCATAACCGATCTGCCAGTGCTGGCGTCCGAGTGGATTGCCGTTTTCGTCGAGCAGATAAAATTCAGCGATGGCGGCAATATTTCCCCCATCTTGTGCATTCAATGCTTCCAAGCAGAAATGACGGGCTTCGACAGGTGCATCGAACCTGACTTCCTGCCAACCGTTGCCGGCCTTTAACGAACCCTGTCCGACAGGTTTCTCATTTTTCAGATCCAGATTCTGGCCTTCTTTGCGGTTGGTGAGAGGTGCTTCGGCACGCAACATATCCAGGATCGGTTGGTTGAGTCCTTTGATCGTTGCCTTTTCCGGGCCTTTCAGGTCGAGAACGATGATTTCGTTTTCACCTTTCTTCAACCAGCAACCGGGCATGAACAGTGTTTGCTGGGGACCGATTTCCCAGAAACGTCCCATGGCTCTGCCGTTTACCCAAACCATACCTTTTCCCCAGGTTTGCATATCCAGGAATACATCACCCGGAGTTTCGAGGTTGAAGGTTGCACGGTAATAGGCCGGACCTTCCGCTTTTTTACCGGTTACGAATTTTTTGTCTTTTGCGAAAGAATAGTCAACCGGGAGATTGTATACCTGCCAGTCTTTCAGTTCGTCGGTAGACGATTCGGTGATAAGAGCCACCTTTTCGGTGATCCCTTTCCGGTCGTGGATGGCTTTGTCGAAGTTGACGCGTCCCATCGCTTCGATCAGGATATCCAGTTGTGAACCGGCTGCTGCAGCGGGTAATTTGATCGTATTTTCTCCGCGGCGGCGATCCAGACGGCCTATCAGTTTACCGTCGATGAAAACCTGTGCCCAGTCGTGTACTTCGTCGATCAGCAGTGTTGTACCTGCTTTTACTGCCGGAAGAGTGGTTCGGTACAAGATACTTCCCCATCCCTGGTCGAACTGTTCCATCGGTTTGATATCGTGGCTGGTCTTCGGTTCCGGCAGATTGTCGAACAACAAGGCTGTTTCATTTAATTCGAATTCCGGGATTTCAATGACAGGGAATGCTTCCGGCACTTCCGGCATCACTTCGCCCGGTGCCATATAACCGGCCATGAACTCACGCAGTTTGTAATATTTCGGAGTCGTCCATCCGGCTTCGCTGATAGGAGCGTCATAATCGTATGAGCTGCACATCGCCGAATAAGCCGGGCTGTTTGCGCCACCCCAGTGTCCGAAGGTAGTACCTCCGTGAGTCATATAAAGAGAGAAAGAAATGTTACGGTCGAGCATGTCTTTCAGGCCGGCGATCATAGTCTCCGCATCCCGTGTCTCATGCTTGCGTCCCCAATGGTCGAACCATCCGCTCCAGAATTCGCTACACATCAGCGGGGTGTTCGGACGAACCTCTTTCAGCTTTTTGAACTGTTCGTCTATATTGGCTCCGGTTCCGAAGTTGATAGTCCATACCAGGTCGTCGAGCGCGTTGTTGAGGAAGTTGGAGCTCCAGTCGCACTGGAACAGCGGAACGTCTGTAAATCCGGCTTCCCGCAGGATGTCCCGGTTCTTGGCTATATATTCTTTGTCCGTGCCATACGAACCATATTCATTCTCCACCTGTACCATAATAATATTACCACCACGGGTAATTTGCAGGTCTGCCACTTGTTTTCCGATCTCATTCATATAGATACGGGTACGTTCCATGAAATAAGGATCGTTCGTACGGAGTTGGATATCTTCTTTTTTCAACAACCACCAGGGGAGTCCGCCCATTTCCCACTCGGAGCAAACGTATGGGCCGGGACGTAGCATGATATACATATCGTATTTCTGTGCCAGCCGGCAGAATGCGGCGATGTCGTTTTGTCCGGTGAAATCGAATTCTCCCGGTTTCTGTTCATGAATATTCCAGAATGCATAGATGCAGATGGTATTCATGCCAAGGGCTTTACACATTTGGATACGGTGTTCCCAATATTCCACGGGGATACGTGTGTAATGGATTTCGGCAGCTTTTATAACGAAAGGCTTGCCGTTTAGCAGAAATGTCTTGTCGCCTATCTCGAAGGTTCCTCCATTTCCGGATTGGTTCTTACAACCTGTTAGCACGCAAATCAACAGGGCCATCAGAATTGTTACGGTCTTCATTGAGTAATTCATGATAAAAATTAAGTTTATAACTGTTTTCTGACCGTAAAAGTACATAAATTGCTACTGGGCTTAGGTATAATAATCGGTCATATTAGGGTAAAAATGGTTCTATTTAGCTGATTTTGTATACCTTTGCGGCATAATTCAAGAAAACGTTGAACAAAAATGAGAAAGTTAATGGTAATTCCGTTGGTTGCTGCCGGTATGGTTGCAATGTCGGGGTGCAGTAAATCACCTGTGAAGGAAACTGCAAAAGTAGACGCCATCAATCTGGCTAATCTGGACACAACAGTAGCGCCCGGAACTGATTTTTATCAGTATGCATGTGGTGGCTGGATAGAAAAAAATCCTCTGAAACCGGAGTATTCACGTTTTGGCACATTCGACCAACTGCGTGATAACAATCAGGAACAACTTCGTTCGCTTATCGATGAACTGGGAAGCACTCCCCAGGAAGCAGGAAGCGTGGCTCAAAAGATCGGTTCCCTGTATGAAATGGGATTGGATAGTGTGAAGCTGAATAAGGAAGGAATGACTCCTATAAAAGACCAACTGGATGCTATCCAACGACTGGGAACAAAAGCGGATGTAGCTAAAATGGTCGCCGTCTTACATAAAGAAGGAATGGCTCCGTTCTTTGCTCTCTTTGTTGATGCCGACGAAAAGAACAGTTCGATGAATATCGTACAATTGTACCAGGCCGGTATCGGCATGGGCGACCGCGATTATTATCTGCTGGACGATGAAGCGACGATGAAAATGCGTGATGCTTACAAGCAATATATCAATCAACTGTTTACGCTGACAGGAGCATCCCCCGAACAGGCTGATGCGGCTGTAAATGCAGTAATGAAGGTTGAAACGGGTATCGCCGAAATATCTTTCAGCCGTGAAGACCTGCGTGACAGCCAGAAGAATTACAACAAGATCAAGCTGAGTGAGTTCAAAGCCAAAAACAACCCGATCGACTGGGATGTCTATTTTGAAAGCATGGGCCTGGTGGAAATCGAATACCTGGATGCCAAACAACTTCCGTTCTATGACGCATTGGGAGAGTTTATGAAAAATGTTTCTATCGACGAACAGAAATATTACCTGGCATTTAACCTGCTCGATGCTGCCGCTCCTTACCTGAGTGACGATTTTGTGGCAACACATTTTGATTTCTACGGAAAGACAATGTCCGGAAAACAGGAACAACAGCCTCGTTGGAAACGTTCCCTGTCTACTGTGAACGGTGCTTTGGGAGAAGCTGTCGGCCAGATGTATGTGGCTAAATATTTCCCGGCTTCTTCGAAAGAAAAGATGCTGACACTGGTAGGTAATTTACAGAAAGCATTATCCGAACGTATCGCCGGCCTTGAATGGATGAGCGATGCAACGAAGGCAAAGGCACAGGAAAAACTCTCTGCCTTTATCGTAAAGATCGGTTATCCTGATAAATGGCGCGATTACAGTGCACTGGAAATCAAAGACGACTCTTACTGGGCAAACGTATGCCGCTCGAATATCTTCGAAATGGACTACGACCTGGCGCAGGCCGGAAAACCGGTCGATCGGTCTCGTTGGGGAATGACTCCGCAGACTGTGAATGCCTATTATAACCCTACGACAAATGAGATCTGTTTCCCTGCTGCCATTTTGCAACCTCCTTTCTTCAACCCGGATGCAGACGATGCGGTAAACTATGGGGCTATCGGTGTCGTGATCGGTCATGAAATGACTCATGGCTTCGACGACCAGGGACGTAACTACGATAAAGACGGTAACCTGAGCGACTGGTGGACTCCGGAAGACGCCGCTCTTTTCACTGAACGTGCCGACCGCTTGGTTCAGCAGTACGACGATATCATCGTGGTAGACAGTGTACATGCTAACGGACGTTATACATTAGGTGAAAACATTGCCGATCAGGGTGGCTTGCTGGTATCCCACTTGGCTTACCTCAATTCGTTGAACGGAAAAACACCGGCTCCGATAGACGGTTTCACTAACGAACAACGTTTCTACCTCGGATATGCAACCCTTTGGGGCCAGAACATTCGTCCGGAAGAAATCCTACGTCTGACAAAGATCGACCCGCATTCATTAGGTAAATGGCGTGTCAATGCCGCCCTCCGCAATATCGACACATTCTATACCGCTTTCGATATCAAAGAAGGCGATCCGATGTATATGATGCCTGCCGATCGCGTAGTGATTTGGTAATACTGGAATACAGATAGTATTATATAATGTATAAAGCGGGATAGTCGTTACGATTATCCCGCTTTTTTATACCTGAAATAGTTGTTCAGGCAAATATAAATTTCAAAAGGAACAGAGCAGCCAGTATATACATGGTAATACTTATATCCCTGTGTTTTCCGCAGAATAACTTGACCAGTACATAGCAAAGTAATCCCAATACCATTCCGTCTGCGATGGAGTAGGTGAGTACCATCATGATAATGGTAATGAAAGCCGGGAGTGCTTCGGATATATCATCCATATCGATCTTTGATACCGAGTCCATCATAAATACCCCGACAAGCACTAACGCCCCGCTTGTTGCCGCACTGGGAATAAGCAGGAACAACGGAGCAAAGAACAAAGCCAGGATAAACAGCAATCCTGTTATCAGGGAGGTAAAGCCGGAACGCCCTCCTTCAGCAATACCCGAAGCACTTTCCACATAAGTGGTAATGGTCGAACTACCCATCATCGCCCCGATCGTTGTACCTATTGCGTCAGACATCATCGCCTCTTTCACATGTGGAATATGTCCGTCTTTCCCCATGATCCCGGTTTTGGAAGCCAGGCCGACCAGTGTCCCTACCGTATCGAATATATTCATAAACAATAAGGTGAAAATAACGATCGCCATATCCAAAGTAAAAAACTCGGTGAAATCAAATTTGCAGAAAGTCGGCTCTATCGAATGAGGTATGGAGACTGGAAGAAAACCTTCCGGTATTTCCGTCACTCCCAGCGGTATCCCGGCCAACGTACAAATCAGGATACTGTAAAATAAAGCACCCTTCACCTTCTTTACAACCAGGATCCCGCTCAGCAGGATCCCTGCCATTGCGAGGACGGAAGATGGCGTGAACTCCCCGAACATAACGAATGTTGCCGGATTTGAGGCTATGATCCCTGCATTTTTCAACCCTATAAAAGCGATAAACATTCCGATCCCGGCAGAGATGGCATATCGCAGGTTCATCGGGATGCTGTTGAGAATAATCTCCCGGATGTTTAGGAAAGTGATCAGGATAAATATCACCCCTTCGACAAACATCGCCGTCATTGCTGTTTGCCAGGAATACCCCATTCCTTGCACCAGGGTAAAAGCGAAAAAAGCGTTTAACGCCATACTCGGCGCCTGTGCAAACGGAAGTTTGGCCATAAAAGCCAATAGGAAAGTCGCAATAGCGGAAGCCAGTGCCGTTGCTGTGAAGACAGCCCCTTTGTCCATTCCGGTAGTGCCCAGGATAGAAGGGTTGACGGCCAGGATATAACTCATTGTCAGGAAAGTCGTTATTCCAGCGATCACTTCCGTTCGGATTGTCATGGTCTGTTTGTCAAACCCCAATAGTTTTTGTATCATATATTTTGGATTAATCGAATGTCCACTTTATCGCCAATGTCGGAATGGTATAAAAACCGTTGCGACCGCCGAAGTTATGACTCAGTTCCACTTCACTTCCAACACTCAGCTTGAACTTATCATCAACACCTTTCAGCTTGTTTAAGTTCACCCATATCTGCGGTTCGGAAAGGAAAATAAAGTTCCCGTGGTCGTTTTTCTCCCGCCACCAGTCGGCAAACCCGCTGAATGTGCACAACCCGTTTTTAGCAAAATGGATATACCAGGTACCCGTCAATTGGAAATTGTTCGGGCTACGATGTTTCTGGATATATTTGTACATAGGAGTAAAAGTAAACCCTTTGGAGAAGTCCTTATTATTATATGTATAGGTGAAGCCTCCAAGATAAGCGTTGTTATAAGAAGCCCCCTTCATCAGTCCCCCGTTATATTCTATATGTACGGAGAAGGGTGGTTGCCAGAACTTCAGTTCGCGGGCAATCTCCCAATAGGCCGAAGCGACCCCCTCTTTTTTGTAATCCATATCGATAAAGAAATAAGTGCTTCCCCACTTATCGGCCCTGAACATTTCGACGGTAGAAGTCAGAGCCGGTCGGCCGTCGAGGTCTTTGTCATAAAGAGTTCCGCCAAAATCATAATGTAACTGGATATTTTGCGCTTTTCCGCATAGAGTAGTGGCCAGTAGGATAATGGCCAGAGTAAAGAACTTTTTCATTCCGATCGTTTAATATGGTTTATTGTTTGGAAAGCCGCAAAGATATAAAAAAAGCAGGACTTCCCGGAAAGTCCTGCCTTGTATTATCTTATATCAAATCGCGTAGTAACCATGCCAGGTAACACAGGTAGATAACAAGTAAGACCCATCCTTCGGCCCGCGATATCTTTTGTCCGGTTTTTACTATCGGCAATAGGAGCAAGGTTAATCCCAGCATGACCAATAGGTCGATATAGTTTACGTTTTTGGCTACAATCGGATTGATTAGAGAACTTGTTCCCGCTATTGCCAGGATATTGAACAAATTCGACCCCACGATATTACCGATCGCAATATCCTGGTTTTTCTTTAGGGCAGCAACGACAGAGGTAGCCAGTTCCGGCAGGCTTGTCCCTGCGGCAACCAGTGTAAGGCCGATCACAGCCTCGCTTACCCCCAGTTCCTGTGCTATCGATACGGCATTGTCGACCAATAAATGGGATGCAAATACCAGTATGGCCAATCCGCCGGCGATATATAAAACATCCTTATACCACGGCTCGGGCTGTTTTTCCAGTTCCCCCTTGTTTTCCTCCACCTTTTTCTCATGCTTGCGCGAGTAATAGAGGCTGAAAGTCGTATAAGCAATGATACCGGCAAGGAACAGACATCCTTCCAGGCGGTTTAGAGTACCGTTCCAGAAAAGGACGGTAAGTAAAACAGTCGACAGGACTAAAAGAGGAATGTCTATCCTGGTCAGTTGGCGCTTGGCTTGCAGAGGATGGATAATGGCAGAGATACCGAGAATGACGGCGATATTGAAAATGTTGGAACCCACGATATTACCGATGGCAATATCACCCTGTCCGGTTAAAGATGCATTAATACTGACAACCAGTTCCGGAGCGCTGGTCCCGAATGCTACGATAGTAAGTCCTATCACCAGGTTTGACACATTAGCTTTCAGGGCGATCTCCGCGCTACCCTTTACTAACCAACCGGCCCCGATATAAAGGGCGAACAGTGAAAGAACTAATAATGTTACACTTGTTATCATGGCTGCAAATTTACTAATCTTTTTATTACAATGTCTGGCTTCCTGTTGCCCGACAATCTGAAAATTGTCGTAACCAAGTAAACAGCAAGTTATTTTTTTAGGCAGAAAAACGTACCTCGGATAACCCCAGGAATCACTCCAGAGTAACAGCAGGAAGCGTATCAGACATTTCAGTTAGGGTTGTTAGGAATATTCGTATTAGTGATTTAATATTCGTATTCTTCTTTTGGTTCTTTAGCTGCCTGGCGCATTTGTATTGCGCGAAGCACAACCATAATAACTGTAATCAGTCCGAGAACTCCCATTGTTACTTCTTTAACAATCATATTCTCAAAATCTGTAGTACCGATCAGTACTAAAATGATAAATGACAACATCATGACTGCATCTACCAAGTCTTTATTTATCTTCATTTTATAAACTTTTTAGTTATGACTTTTGTTCAAATTCGGTATTATTCTTTTTCGTCAATAGCAGCTTCTTCCGTAGAACCCGAGCCGCTCAGACCTTTCATTATACCATATAATCCATAACCCAGAGCACCCATTACAACGAGCAATTTCAGATAATCGTTAGGTATAATAGAGCTACAAGCCAATACACAACCAACAATAGTTATAATAATAGAAAGATAAATACGAGTTTTATTTGATTTTTTAGTAGACATAATACTTTGATTTTTAATGTGAATAAACAAAATGTGTAAATAGTAGAAAAAGGCCTTAGCTGGTGCGCGTTAAGCGAAGCTGCCATAGCAAGCGTCCGGAATATGCGCTGTCTGAGCGAAGCGGGTTCGCAGGTGACAGCGAATGAAGGATGCGGAGTAGCAAGCCAGGTGTAGCCTTGATCTTTTGATTACTTTTCTATCAAGAGAAAAGTGAAAAAGACATAGTTATCCCTTAAAAATCAAATAATAAGCTTCCGCAGGACAAACACGTGCTGTGCCATGCGGCAAAGAAGAGTGGAAAGATTTATGGTTTGACATTCTGATACATTTTGTGAAACTTTGCGTAACGCATTTATTTCCTTCAGGCGCATATCCTGAAGTACTCTTTCTGCCATTTTCTGAATACGCAAATTGAATGTATTATTAGTCGATTGAACCGTTCTGCGTGCAGTGAGTCCGTTGCTTCCTTTCAGATCCGTACTCAACACGGTCAGGAAGTATTGCATATCCGCAGAACTTTTTTCCTTCATAACAGCCTCTTTATTCGACATGACGATATCGTTGCTCTCTATCTCCTCTTGTGGAGAAAAAAGCAAAATGCCGAAAAGCAGAGTCAGTATGAATAGAATATTTTTCATGCCGCAAAGATATACGAATTCTTATTAAAAAAACAAATGATTGTGCTTTTTGTTTATACTTTTGTCCGTTAATTGTGAACGCGAAAAAATGAAAGAAGAGAAGATCCTTTTGAAATCATGGTTGGAAGCCGCCCGCCCCAAGACGTTGCCGGCATCATTGAGTCCGGTGTTATTAGCTTGTGTTTTAGCCTGGTGTGAAGGTGTATTCCGGTTGATACCCGCTATTTTGTGTTTTGGAGTCGCTTTGCTGGCACAGATAGCCAGTAATTTTGCCAATGATTACTTTGATTTTAAGAAAGGGGCCGACAAGGAAGACCGTCTGGGGCCGGAGCGGGCAGTAGCCCAGGGATGGATCACCCCCAAAGCCATGTTGCAGGCCACCTTCCTCACATTGGCCTTGTCGTGCCTATGCGGCTGCATGCTTCTGTTCTATGCCGGCTGGGAACTGATACCCGTTGGGATCGCTATCGCCCTTTGCGTATTGGCTTATTCTGCCGGACCTTTTCCACTGGCTTATAATGGGCTGGGGGATGTCTGCGTGGTGTTGTTCTACGGCATTATCCCGGTATGCTTCACCTATTATGTGCAGGCGCTCTCATTCTCGCCCTTGTCCTTTTTATTGTCTTTATCGGTCGGATTGCTTTCTACGAATATCCTGGTCGTGAATAATTACCGCGACTATGTACAGGATAAAGCCGCACATAAACGGACTACGATCGTGCTTTTCGGTCGTAGCTTCGGTCGTATCTTCTACCTGTTGAACGGTGTCGTTGCGCTTTTGCTTGCCATGCCCCTGATATTCGATGCCCCCTGGTGGATACTGTTTCTTTTCGGAGCCTTTTTCACCCTCTTTTATACCACCTGGCGCGAACTTTACCGCTTTGAAGGCCGCAAACTCAACCGGACCCTAGCCCATACCGCCCGCAATGTCTTTTTCTTCACCCTCTTATTGTCTGTACTACTAATCGCCTTAACGACAGGATTATAGCTGCAACTTCCTGTGTCGTATATTTGTTCATTTGAATCATTAAATGAATAAGTATGACTCAGAATGTTTTCGATAACATGACAACGTTGGTCGTTCGTAAACGAAAGGCCGGCAGGGAAAGTACAGCCGATCTCTCCTGATTCGTAACTTCGCCGATGTGACAGCTCGCGATACATTGCATATTAGTCAGACAAAGGGGGCGGTAGCATCTTAAACTTTAGAAAATAATGAACAAAACAGATCTAATAAAACATGTAGCTGCCCATACCTGATGTACGGAGTGTTGTTGTTGGATGGTGGATGTTGTATTGGATGCTATGGCGGAAGGGTTAAGCGACGGGGAAGGGATAACCCTGCAGGGCTTTGATTCTTTTCGTCCGTGGGCGCAAAGTCAGCGGCTGGGACGAAATCCCCGCACGGGAGAAAGCTGCCAGATAACTTCCTGAACGAGTGTTAAGTTCAGAGCCGGTAAAGATTCATTGAAAGCCATGAACAAGCAAAAATAATAATCAGTGTTTGGGATAATGCAAAAGAACCCTGCGTAAATTGCGTAGGTTTTTTTGTATTGTTTTGGATAGGATAATCATTGTCACTGCTATGATGATAAGCAGGATACCGATAGCCAGATTGAATGTGAACAGTTCGCCGAATACCAATACACCGACGAACACAGCTGTGACCGGTTCCATGGCTCCCAATACGGCAGTGAGTGTGCCACCGATATTGTGCACAGCCAGTACGAGCGTAATGTTGGATATCACTGTTGGTACGATAGCCAGCAGGATCAGGTTGACAACCGACATAGCATCGGGAATGGGGTGTATACCCTCATTCGTACTTGCTTTGATGGCAAACAGGAAGGTGCTAACAATGAATACGTAGAACGTCAGTTTCCTACCCGTCATATTGTGCACTCTCGATTTATTGACGGTCGTGATATAAAGAGCATACCCGACAGCCGAAAGCAGTACGATAAAGATACCCAATGCACTCAGTTTCATTTCTCCCTCGTTGATAGACAGGCGGGCAACTCCGCAGATAGCCAGGCAGATAGCCAGCAACGTGACCCACGATGTCTTTTCGCGGAAAAACACAAGCATAAGGAGGGTGACGAATATAGGATAGGTGAAATGCAATGTCGTGGCTATCCCTGCCGACATGAAATTATATCCCCAGAAAAGGAACATGGCGGATGCCGTGTAAAAGAAGCCGAGCAATATCAGTACGGGAATATCTTTTTTGTCGATACGCATGGATTCCTTTTTCACCGCCATGATACCGACAAGGGCTATCGATGCAAAAAGGAAACGGTAGAACAGGATCGAATCGAACTGCATCCCCTTTGCCATCAGCGGCAAAGTAAATAATGGTATCAAACCGAATGTAGCCGAAGTGGCAATGCCGTATACGAATCCTTTCAAATTGTTGTTCATCTTTTTCCTTTTTACCTTTTGCTAAAACGGCTGCAAACATACAAAAAAGCCGCGATATTATCAGGTAATATCACGGCTCTTAAATATTATTTCAGATGATTAAACCAACAATCCGGCGGCAACTTCTTCGGCTACAGCCTGGCTTTTGATAGCAGCTACCAGGGCAAGACCGAAGTTAATGACCAGTCCAGGACCTTTGCCGGTAATCACATTGTCGGAAACTTCAACAGCTTCACCGGTTGTATTAGCTCCGATCAGCTTCGGTTCGAAACCCGGATAGCAGGTAGCGTTACGGCCTTTCAGCAATCCCAATCCGCCCAGTACCATCGGAGCTGCACAGATGGCGGCAACGATCTTTCCTTCACGGTATTGCTGCAACAGGACTTCTTTTACCGGCTCCGAATCATTCAGGTTGGCTGCTCCGGGCATACCGCCGGGCAGTACAAGTGCATCGGCTCCGGCCAGGTCTGCTTTTCCCAGCGTTGTATCAGCGGTAACCGGAACATTATGTGCTCCTGTTACAACAGGATTGTCTGTGATGGAAACAGTTGTCACTTCGATACCTCCGCGGCGCAGGATATCGACTGTGCCCAGGGCTTCCATTTCTTCGAAGCCGTTGGCTAAAAATACAATTGCTTTCTTCATATTACCTCCTTTTTTAGTTGACAGTTGAGAGATGACAGTTGACAGTTAATTTAGCGACAAAAACTGTCAACTGTCCACTGTCATCTGTCCACTTATTTAAGTTTATATACGTAGGTTATCGTACCGCTCTGGTTGTTTGCCCCGTTGATGCTATTGAACTTAGCACGTTTGGCGGCATCCAACGCACTTTTACGCATGGAAGCGTTGTCGATGTTGGTACCTCTACCTATTTCTGTAAATATTACATTCCCTTTCGGGTCTACTGTAATGTTGATCACGATCTTTCCTTCTTCCTGGATCGTGTAAGCGGGGCGGGGCAAGCCTCCGGCTCCGATAGAACGACCGTTCAGGTTGAATGAACCGTATCCGCCTACGCCTTCGTTGGCTCCGTGGTCGGAGTTACCGAACGGACTTCCCTGGTTACCTGTACCGCTTTCTGCATCGCCCTGGCTGTTTCCTTCAGCTCCGCCGATACCAAATGCTCCGGCAACACGGTTGCTGATGGCCTGTTCTTTCTTGCGACGTTCTTCTTCCAGGCGTTTCTTTTCGGCCTCTTCCCGTTTGCGACGATCCTCTTCCTCTTTCCGTTTACGCTCTTCTTCCTTCTTGCGTTGCTCTTCTTTCTTTTTAGCATCTGCTATGGCAACACTCTCTTCGATGTCCTGCGTGATCACTTCCTCTTTCGGTGTTTCTACCGGCGGAGTGGGTGGCGGTGGAGGAGTGGTCGTCTCCTGGGGCAGTTCCTGTCCGGTGTATTTAGGTTCGAAGGTACCGGCGGCGGAGTTTACATTCCCGAAGTTGACAAGGACACCCCCGTCTTCTTCCGGAATTTCCGTACGTAGTACCGTGAACAACAGGATCAGGAAGATCGCCAGGTGAAATGCGACCGAACCGGTTATACTGTATATGTCATCTTTGTTGAATTTCATATCTGTTATTTCTGCGCACGGGTGGCAAGCACCATCTTGAATTTGTTTTCGTTCGCTATGTTCAGGATCTTTACGATTTCTTTATAAGGAACTGTCTCGTCTGCATAAAGGGCGACGAACATTTCGGGCTCTTTTGCGTAACTGTCTTGCAGGAACGGGGTGATCTCGTCGAACGTGACCTGCGTTTCCCGCTGGTTACCGAATGCTACGTAGTAATTCAGGTTGGCATCGATGGTAACCCGCGTGAGCGGTTTGGCTGCCGTCTGCTTCTTCGCCTGCGGCAATGTTACCTTGATGGCATTCGGAATGACTACCGTAGAGGTGACCATAAAGAAGATCAACAGCAGGAATATGACGTCGGTCATGGAGGCCATGCTGAAGGCTTCGTTTACTTTTGTTCTTCGTTTTAGTGCCATTCGTTTTGTTAATTAGCCGGTTCGTTCAATAAATCCATAAATTCCATGGTGCGGGCTTCCATCTTGTTCACCACGTTGTCGACCTGTGAAACCAGGTAGTTGTAAGCAAACAGGGTGATGATACCGACTACCAGACCGCCGACGGTGGTTACAAGTGCTTCGTAAATACCTCCGGACAATAAGGATACGTCAACGTTCGTTCCGGCATTCGCCATATCGAAGAAGGCGCGTACCATACCGGTTACCGTTCCGAGGAAACCCAACATAGGAGCTCCGGCTGCTGTTGTAGCGATCAGCGGGAAGCCTTTTTCGAGTTTCGCAATTTCCAGGTTACCCACGTTTTCGATGGCAACGAGTACATCGTTCATCGGGCGTCCCAGACGGGTGATACCCTTTTCGATCATACGGGCGGAAGGGGTGTTGGTGCTACGGCACAGGTTCAGTGCCGAGTCCACTTTCCCTTCGTGGATATAGTCTTTGATACGGTTCATGAAATTCTGATCTTCTTTACCCGCACGGCGGATAACTAATAAACGCTGGATGAAGATGTAGCCTGCCATTAGTGATAACAGCAATAGTACAACCATGATCCACCCTCCTTTGAATGCAAGGTCTATTACATTGATCTCTGCTTCAGTGGGGACTGTTACTGCCGTCAGATCCGGCATCTGCTCTGCTGTCTGTGCCCCTACTGCCTGTAGGGAAAGTAAAATACTCATAGATTTGTATACTTATTCGTTAATATTAGTTCGTTCTTATTGTTGCAAGCATGCTTTATATAATGAAATGGTCTCCTGCAATCCGTGATACAACGCGTCGCAGATCAGGGCATGACCGATGGAAACCTCTTCCAGCCAGGGTATGTTCTGACTGAACCACGCCAGGTTTTCCAGGCTCAGGTCGTGGCCTGCATTGACTCCCATTCCCAGATTCTTTGCCAGTTGTGCGGCAGCAACGAAAGGAGCGATGGCTTCTTCCTTGTTTACCGGGTAATTGGTCGCATAAGGCTCTGTGTACAGTTCGATGCGGTCGGTACCTGTTTTTGCCGCCAGTTCGATGTTGGCCAGGTCGGTTCCAACGAAGATAGAGGTGCGGATTCCCTGTGCAGTGAACGTATCGACCAGCTCACTCAACAGGTCGAAGTTAGCCTTTACATCCCAACCGGCATTGGAGGTGACGGCATCGGGTGCATCCGGAACCAGTGTCACTTGTGTCGGTTTTACTTTTAATACCAGGTCTATAAAATTGTTACAGGGATAGCCCTCAATGTTAAATTCTGTCCTGATAAGAGGTTTCAACGCGTACACGTCACTGTATTTGATATGTCGTTCGTCCGGACGTGGATGGACTGTAATTCCTTGTGCACCGAAATTTTCGCAATCTTGAGCTACTTTTAAAATGTCAGGCATGTTACCTCCGCGTGCGTTACGGATGGTTGCAACCTTGTTAATGTTTACACTTAAATTTGTCATCGTATATCGTTATATCTTTTTTCTTTCATTACATTTGCACAAAAGTATCGGCAAATTTAGCAGAATTAAGGGAATTAACAGAATAATGTTGGTGAAAGATTTCATAACGAAGGAACTTCCCGTGTTAAAAAGTTTTGACACAGGGGAATACGCGTTGGCATTGATGGATGATTTTAAGTTAAAACATCTGCCTTTGTTGAGCGAGGGGATATACCGTTGCCTGATCTCGGAAAAGGATCTGATGGCTATGCCTGATCCTGCGGCAACGATTGGCGAGCCGGTTCTGTTTGCTCCCAGTGTGACGGAGAATACGCATATCCATGAGGCGCTTGCGCTGATCGCTCGCTACCAGTTGAGCCTGTTACCGGTGGTCAGTCCGGAAGGGGAGTATCAGGGGGCGATTACAAGAGAGAAACTGATCGATATTCTTTCGGAATTATGTAATGCCGAAACTTCGGGCAGTGTGTTTGTTCTGGAGGTGATGCCGCAGGATTATTCACTGACGGATATTGCCCGTTTGATCGAATCGAATAATGCGCATGTATTGAATCTGCTTTCGTACACGGATAAAGATACCGGAAGGTTACATCTTATTATTAAGATCGACCTGGAGGATGCTTCGCCGGTGATCCGTAGTTTCGAGCGTTTCAATTATACCGTCCTCTATTATTTCATGGAAAAAGGGATGGTGGATGATCTGTTGCAGCAGCGGATGAACGAGTTGTTGCATTATATGAATATTTAATCGGATTTAAGTATGAAAGTAGGCATATTTGGCAGCGAGTATCAGGTCGAGAAACAAAGTCAGATAAAACGGCTGTTTGAAAAGCTGATATCGCAGGAGGCGGAGATCTATGTGGATGTCCGTTTTTATAATTTTCTAGCTGATGGCTTGAATTATGAACCTCCCATTGCAGGATTGCTGACGGACGATCATTTTGATCTCGATGTAGCTCTGAGCGTCGGTGGCGACGGTACGTTTCTGCGGACGGCGGCACGTGTGAACCGTCAGGATATCCCTATACTGGGTATTAATACCGGACGGCTGGGATTTCTTGCCGATGTGGGAGGTAATGATATAGAGGATACGCTGGACGAATTGTTCAAGAACTATTATAAGATAGAAGAACGCACGCTGTTGCGGCTTTATACGGAAGGGCGGGTATTTCGCGGTTACAATTATGCCTTGAATGAGATTGCGATCCTAAAGCGCGATACCTCTTCGATGATCACGATCCATACTTCCCTGAATGATGAATACCTGGCATCTTATCAGGCTGACGGTCTGTTGATCGCAACGCCGACAGGTTCGACTGCTTACTCTATGAGTGTGAACGGTCCGATCATCATTCCTCAAAGCAAAAATCTGGTACTGAGTCCTGTTGCGCCCCACTCCCTGAATGTGCGTCCGCTGATCATACCGGATAACTATACGATCACATTAGGGGTTGAAAGTCGTAACAAATCCTTTCTGGTTTCTTTGGATGGTCGTTCGGAAGTCTTTCCGGCAGGTATCCAGTTGACGATAACGAAAGCCGATTATACCACGAAAGTGATAAAAAGATATAATCATACCTTCTATCAGACACTTCGTGAGAAGCTGATGTGGGGAGCCGATGCAAGAATGAAGTAGCGTTAGAAGAGGTAAAACTGTTCTAGAAAGATGTTTTATAGCATGTATTTGTTAAACCTGGTTAAATAAATGAGATTTCCAAGTGAAATATTATGCTGCATAACATAAAACTTCTATATTTGCATCGTGTTTTTCATGGTATTAGATTTAAGGTTAACAATGAAGATTGGCTGTCCGTGATGGATAGCCTTTTTTATTTTATGCCGTTCGACCCTCCAGATACAATTATTTTTTATATTTGCCTCTAATAAAATACCACATAAGTAGTTTTAGTACGATTAATGAACAGTTTTATCGATAGATGAGAAGTTACCTGTTATGATTAATACATCTAAGGAAGATGAGTATGTAAAGGCGTTAAGTAACGGTGACTCAAAAGCTTTTGAGTTATTGTTTTTGCGATATCAGCCTAAACTTGTTTATTTTTTTGCCGGTTTTGTACACGATGATGAGATCGCGCAAGACCTGGCACAGGATCTTTTTTTCAATCTTTGGAATAACAGAAGTAAACTTTCTGGTATACGGTCGTTCCAGTCTTATCTTTATCAGATGGCGCGTAATATATTGTATAATTATTATGACCATTCATTGGTGCAAAAGAAGTATGGGACAACGCAATTTCTGTCACCTTCGGTGTCCGATGACCTGGAAGAACAGTTATTCGCGAGTGAATTGCAGGCATTGGTCAATATTAAGGTGGAACAAATGCCACCTCAACGGAAGTTGATTTTTCGTATGAGCCGGATTGAAGGTCTAAGCAATGAAGAAATAGCAAGCCGGCTCAATATAAATAAGCGGACTGTGGAGAACCATTTGACTACAGCCCTGGCAGATTTGAGGAAAATGTTGAAGGTGGCCCTGTTACTCTTTTTTCATTAATTCTGTTTTTTTCAAAAAAGATCAATTTAGACTGTGTGTAAAACCTGCGTTCGCTTTCTTCTTTATAAAAAGCGATAATCATGCACAAAAAAGAAATACAGGATATAATCAGGCTATTTGTAGGAAAACGGTTTTCCAAGGATACCCAGTTACGTTTCCGTTACTGGTTTCGTCTGGAGGAGGATCGTGAAGAAAAGGAAGATGCTCTGCGGGAAATATGGGAGGAGAGCCCGTCTGAAATATCAGAACAGACATGGAATAAACTGTCGGAAATACAGGATCAGATTACTGAAACACGTAAAATAACATCGCGGAGAACATGGATAGGACGCTGGACGAAATATGCCGCAGTAGCTGCTGTCTGGTTATTGACAGTACTCGTAACTCAACATTTCTCAGAGCAAGAGGTGAAGATTGTATCTCCTAAATTGACGGAATTTTATGTACCCTATGGTGATCAACAAGAAATTAAATTGTCTGATGGCTCTACCGTTTGGGTAAACGCAGGGTCTGTTCTTATTTATCCTTCCGAATTTACCGCTGCTACACGTACGGTTTTCCTGAGTGGAGAGGCCTGTTTTAATGTGGCAAAAAATCCGGACCAGCCATTTATCGTAAGTACACAACATCTGGATGTTCAGGCTTTGGGTACTATCTTTAGTGTAAATGCTTATCCAAGTGCGGCAGAGACTATTGCGACATTGGAAGAGGGTAGTATACAGGTCGATACGAAATCGGTTAAGAATCCGGCTTCTGTATTAAAACCAAATGAACAATTAGTGTATTCCCATCTTACGCACCGGGTGGCGATCAACGTAGTGGACGCTGAGCAGATATCTGCCTGGAAAGATGGTTACTTGATATTCAAAAATGCAAGTTTTGAAGAGTTGACTACCGCTTTGGAACGTAAATATAATGTGACTATTAATTATAATGCAGAAAAATATAAAGGGCGCACCTATTATGTAAAGTTCAATCCGGATGAAAGTATAGAAGATGCACTTCTTATCCTAAAACATCTGATAGAAGATTTCAGATACCGGATAACAGGAAAAACAATCAGTATAAATTAAAAGAGAGGAGGACCACAGCATATACAAAAGAAAAACGGGGAGAGCGACCTGCAAAATCTCCTCCCCGTATTTTGAAATCATAGAATACCATCAGAAACATTTCAATAAATATTCAAATAGTATTCATATTAATAATAACATACAAAGATATGAGAATTACCTTTCTAATACAATCGGAAAAGACAAAATTCTTTTCATGTATATTAATTACATTCCTGTTCCTGGCTTTTGCTCCGTTGACAAAAGCACAGAATCAAAAGGTTCATATTACCGGAACCGGTCTTTCACTTCGTTCTGCGTTTGAACAGATAGAGAAGCAAACAAAGATGTCTGTCGACTATGATGCGAAAATACTCGATACTTCGCGTCCGGCTCCTCAGGTTTCGGAGGAAACGACAGTCAATGATTTGATGAAGACACTGTTGGCAAATTCCGGCTGTTCTTTTACTATACAAGGATCACATATCCTTATTTCCAGACAGTCGGCTACCGGAAGTAAATACAAAATAACCGGATTGATAACCGATGAAAGGGGAGATCCTGTGATTGGGGCTTCTGTCCTGGAAAAAGGAACCACTAATGGAACAATAACGGACCTGAACGGTAAATTTATGCTGGAAGTGTCTTCCGGTTCATCCCTGTCGGTCAGTTTTATTGGCTATAAATCTCTGACCGTAAACGTAGAGGGAAGAAAAGAGATCAATATAACCCTTAAAGAGGATATGGAACAGCTGGATGAAGTCGTGGTTGTAGGTTATGGTACACAAAAGAAATCCAGCTTAACGGCTTCCGTTGCTACTGTGCCTGCTCAGGAATTGAATAAGCAGGTCGGGCATTCTGTCGCATCCGCATTACAGGGACGTACCCCTGGTGTCGAAGTATTGCAAAAAGGAGGAGAAGCTGGTGCGGATATTAAAATAATTGTGCGCGGAGCCGGTACATTCGGTGCAACAGAGCCTCTGTATGTAATCGACGGCGCATTCTCCAACAATGGGCTGAACTCATTGAACCCCTCGGATATCGAGTCGATGGAGATATTGAAGGATGGTTCTGCTGCTGCTATTTATGGTTCGCGTGCGGCGAATGGAGTGGTCCTGATTACTACCAAACATGGTCAGAAAGGCAAAGCAAAAGTGGAGATTTCGGCAAATTATTCTTTGCAGACACCCTCCAAGTATCTTGATTTCCTGGATGCAAATGAACACCGAGAATATACCAAGCAGTTGGTGGCTAACTCCAGCAACCAGACGCAGGCTCCGGAAAATATAAATCCGACCAATCCGGGTATCAATACGGACTGGCAGGATGCTTATTTGAGGAATGCGCCTATGTATAATCTGAATGCCTCTATCTCCGGAGGTGGCGAGTATTCTACATTCAATACCAGTATTGGTTATTTTGACCAGCAAGGTATTATGGAGTTCTCCGGTTTTAAGAAGTATAATGCGCGGGTAAATGGAACTTTTAAGAAAGGGCGCCTGACTGTCAGTGAAACACTTTCAACCGCTTTCACCAATAAAGAACCACAGGTCAGAATGGTTATGGGTATTCCGACCGTACCTATGACAGATGCGGAAGGAAGATATGTATCGGCAGGCAGAGAGTTTTATGTGAACGAAAGCAAAGTGACTAATCCTTTTGCATCCTATTCCAACATGGTCAGGAGAAATAAGACGGTCAATGTGACAGGTAGCTTGAATATCGGATTGAACCTCTTTAAAGGCTTGGATTATAAATTAGTACTGGGTGGCGATTATATCTCTACAAATAATAATTCACGCTCCATCGCATTCGATTCTAATTGGGATGCAAATGGCGATGCCGATCCTGATTACAGCAGAACTCTCAACTCCCTCTCGGAAAATCGGGGACAGCGTTTTAACTATACTATCGATAATATATTGACCTACAAAAATACATTTGCAGGACATACAATCGATGCTATGGTCGGAACCAGCTGGATGAGGGAATATTATAGAATGATGGGAATCGGTTCGGGGTCTACGGATCTGGGTGGTCCCAGTATTACCATTTACAACGGGAAAGGGGATATTACGAGTGAAGAATACAACTCGGCTCTTCTCTCTTTCTTTGCCCGGTTGAATTATGATTACAAAGATCGGTATCTTATTTCTGCTAGTATCCGTAGCGATAAATCTTCAAAATTTGCCAAAGGAAACAGGGTCGGATATTTTCCGTCAGTATCAATCGGTTGGAATATTCATGAAGAAGATTTCTTTACTGTCGGTTGGATCAGTAGAATGAAGATAAGAGCTAGTTACGGAGAATTGGGAGCTAACTTTATCGATCCTTATTCGTTTCTTTCTACGGCTTATGGTCCTATCCCCTCTGTGTTTGGTGAAAGCCAGACTGGTCAGGAGAGTGTGATGAATGGTTATGTTACTAAATTCGCTCAGGAGAATTTAACATGGGAGAAGTCTATATCGAAAAATATCGCACTGGAGATGGCTTTCCTGAACAATAAAGTCTCATTTACAGCCGAATATTTCTGGAAAGATAACAATGACCTGCTTGCTCCGCTACTTCCGTTGGCATCATCCGGACAGACCATTATGACTAATGGTGGTGATTTACCCGTATTTAACTCGGCTTCTGTAGAAAATAAGGGGTTTGAATTTACTATGGGTTACCGTAACGACTGGAAAGATTGGAGCTTGGGAGTAACGGCCAATATTTCAGCACTTAAGAATAACGTAAAAAGTTTGGGAGAAGGTGTACAACCTATTAAGGCAGAGGTAATGATGAGCGGTTCATTCAACGATCGCCCGACGATTACAAAGCCGGGACTTCCTATCGGTACATTCTGGGGATATGTAATCGAAGGATTCGATAATGACGGAAACTTTATTTTCCAGGATAATAATGGTAGCGTGGACGGGGTACTTACAGGAAAGCCCGACGGGAAAATCGATGAAAATGATAAAATGGCTATTGGTAATCCTCATCCGGACTTTACTTATGGTTTGAATATCAATGTCGGCTATAAGAATTGGGATTTAACTGCTTTCTTCCAAGGCACGCAGGGAAATGATGTTTTTGCTTTGATGAAGTATGACTGGTATTTTGGTGGTGCCAATAGTGCTATTCTGAAAGATGCCTTTTATAACTCATGGACTCCTCAGAATATTAATGCGGAAGCACCTAAGCTGAATAGTAAGAATAGTTCGGGAATCAATTCGTTGCCAAGTACATTTTATGTGGAAGACGGTTCATATTTCAGGTGTAAGAATCTACAGATAGGGTACTCTTTCGACAAGAAATTATTACAGAAATGTCATATCGATGTTCTCAGGATATATGCAGGAGTACAAAATCTATTCACTATCACAAAATACCCGCTGTATGATCCGGAAGTAAGTTCTAACGCTTTATTCGATAGGGGAGTGGATGGTTTCTGGCAGGCTCAGGAGAGTCCTCATGAAGCGACGATGAACTCCAGGGTATATAATATCGGTTTTAATTTAACTTTCTAATACTTGAATGAATATGAAAACAAGTTTGCATAAAATAGTACTATTAGTCACCGGCTTTATAATTACCGGTTTGATGACATCTTGTGAAGATATTTTTGACGAATTATCTGTCAATCCGAATCAAATGGATGTAAATTCATTTTATACAACACCGGAAAATTGTAATAAGGGAGTTCTGGGTATTTATGGATATATCTCTACTCCCCGTAATCTGGGAGCCTGTGGTTTTGGTTTGATGTTAACCCGTAGTGATGAAGGTTGTTCTGTGGCAGACTACGGTGTACCCGGTGCCTACAATGAAGAATTCACACCTTCGTATTATTCTTTGGTACAGCCGTTTCAGTTGATGTATACGGCCGCGTCGCAGGCTAATCAAATGATTGAAAGTCTTACTGATCTTGAATTTAGTAATAAAGAGCAGCATGATGCCTATCTAGGTGAGGCTTATTTCCTTCGTGCATTCACGCACTATTTCTTATTTATCAATTACAGGAATATTCCTTTAATAAAGGAATTACCTAAAGCCCCCAATGAATATAAGCCGCAGGCAACTCCCGAAGAAGCCTGGGATTTCATTATTGGTGATTTGATTAAGGCCAAAGATTTACTTCCCGGTAAAGATTATTGGGACGCAAAGAATAAAGGACGTGTAACCAGGGCTTCTGCATGTGCTCTTTTAGGGAAAGCATATCTTTATCGTTCCGGTATAGAACCTAAATACGGTACTTCTCAAACGACCTATTATGATGAGGCTGCTGCTGCTTTTGCGGAAATAATCAATGGCAATTGTGGTAATTATAGATTGGTGGATGACTATTCATGGAATTTTGATGTGGCTCATGAAAACAATGATGAATCAATTTTCGAAATACAGTTTGTCGGTGTCTTGAATACCGGATTTAACCCTGGCTTTGTCGATAGCGGCCTGTTTAATGATATTCGTTGTAAGATGTGTATCATGAACAAAAATAGGAATTCGAATGGTTCCGCACAAGTCATGCATAATTGGTTATACGATACATTTGTTGCATCCAAAACAGTGGACGGAAAAACAGACCCGCGTATGTTCGGCTCGTTCGTTTTCAATGACAATGCTCCGGAAATAATCAAACCAGACGGATTGAAAGTCACTTTCCTTGAAAATAAAGATTGGGCAACTGAAATGGGTTCCCCGGATGGAACGTTCGGTGACCAGTATGAACTGGCTGCCGGATATAAGATGTGTAGTAAAAAATGGCTGGATTGGACACTTCCTCCAACAGATGATGCCGGTGCCCATTTCTTCAATGGCCGTGCACAAGGTGTTAATTGGCGTATGATCCGTTATTCGGATGTATTGTTGATGTATGCCGAGGCTGTTGTGATGGGAGGTAAAGCTGTGGCAAATATAACTCCGCTGGAAGCCATTAATCAGGTTCGCGATAGGGCTGGAGTTTCCCATATTACCGAAGCGAATATGGAAACAATAGAGAATGAGCGTATTCTGGAACTAACTTATGAAGGTTTTCGTTTCTTTGATTTGCTTCGTTGGGGCAAAGTGACGGAGCGCTTTCGTGAGTTGGAAGCTTCCGATCCTTTGTTTAAAAAGTTTAGTAGAGCTCAGTATATGGGGTTCCAGGAAAATAAGAATGAATGGATCCCGTTGCCGATAGACGAGGTGGAAGGAAATCCGTATATAATTAAAAACAACCCGGGTTGGTAATTAAAAATCAGAATGATCATGAAAATAGTTTATTATTGGGTATGTGCAGCCTTTTTAACAGGCTGCATCTCCTCGCAAAGCAATAATCAGGTAAAAGAAGATAATAAAACATTGCATAATGGTATAGTCCTTCCGGAACATTGGCCGCCAGGTATGGCAGACGATGGTATATGCAGGGAAATGCCTTTGCCATACATTGAAAATAAACCGACAGTAATACCGGTCAATCTGGGGCGTCAGCTGTTTGTGGATGATTTTCTTATTGCAGAAACCGATCTGCAGCGTGTCTCTCATAAAGCCAAATTTTATGAGGGGAATCCTGTATTAGCACCTGATAAAGAATGGGAGTATACTTTTGAACGTGCTCCTTATGCTGCACCTTTCAGTGATGGTATATGGTATGATGAAACCGACCGAAAATTTAAAATGTGGTATCTGGCCGGGGCTGGTTCTATGCATAAACATCGTCAGAGTTTCTACACCTGTTATGCGGAATCTCTTGATGGTAAACATTGGGAGAAGGTTAATATGGACATAGAACCGGGTACCAATATTGTGGATACCTGTGATAGGGATGCGGCCACCGTGTGGTTGGATAAAACCTGCCCGGACCCGGAAAAGCGTTTCAAACTATTTAATGTGGAAAAGCACCGGGGAGGATGGAAAGTCATTTTGAAATACTCGAAAGATGGTATTCATTGGTCGGAGGGAGTAGCTCAATCCGGTCCGGTTGGTGATCGTACTACTGCTTTTTATAATCCTTTTACGAAGAAGTGGGCGATCAGTCTTCGTCAGGGCTCTAAAGCAGACGGACGTTCGAGAGGCTATCTGGAGAATGAAGATCCGGAAATGGCTGTCAGTGTAGCACATTCGTTGGCAAAGGGAATCAAAGATAAAAATATAGTCTTATGGTTTACTCCTTCGGATAAGGAGTTGGTACACCCGGAGTTCCCTGATGTACGGCCTGCCATTTACAATTTTGATGCAATGCCTTATGAAAGTATCATGTTAGGATTTTATGCTATGTGGAAAGGTCCGGAAAATGATGTTTGTGATAAATTGGGTATCCAAAAAAGGAATGAAATAGGGATGGGGTACAGTCGTGACGGTTTCCATTTCTATCGTCCTACTTACGAACCTGTTATGGGAGTAAATGAAACCGAAGGGGCATGGAATTGGGGAAATATGCAGTCGATTATCGGTGTTCCTCTGATTGTTGGCGACTCTTTATATTTATATTCCAGCGGAAGAATGAAGAATGATGTTATGTGGGATGGATTTACTTCTACGGGTATGGCAACACTGCGCCGTGATGGGTTTGTTTCTATGCAAACTCCGGGACAAGGCTTCCTGACGACCGAGAAGATTAAGTTCGATGGCAAATACTTCTTTGTCAATGCGCAGGTAAAAGATCTGCTGGTAGAAATATTGGATGAAAATGGAAAGGTAATACCCGGGTTTTCTAAAAATGACTGTGAAGCGATGAAAGATCTGAATTCAACCGGACAGATGGTTACATGGAAATCAGGTAAAGATCTGTCTTCTCTGATGGGGCAGATTGTCAAAATAAAATTTTATGTAACGGACGGAGATCTGTATGCTTTTTGGATTTCTCCTTGGAAAACAGGTGAAAGCAGGGGTTATACAGGTGGTGGTGGTCCTGGTCTCAACCCGACCGGAATCGATATGCCACTGAATTAACACAGGCATTTGATGCTCTAAAAACATGTTATGCAGCATGTGTTTGTTAAACTCTATTAAAAGAATGAGATTTGCAAGCAAAACATTATGCTGCATAACATAAAACCTCTATATTTGCACTGTGTTTTTCATGGTATTAGATTTAAGGTTAACAATGAAGATTGGCTGTCCGTGATGGATAGCCTTTTTTGTTTTATAAAGGTTTCAATCTTTGTATCCGTGGAAAAAGGCTTATCTTTGTACTTCGTAAATGTAAATGCTCCGATAAATAATATGAAAAGAATATTCTGCCCCAAATGTGATAATCAGTTATCGTTTGATGAAACCAAGTATCCGGATGGACAAGTACTGGCTTTTGTGTGTCCTCAATGCGGATCGCAATTTAAGATAAAGCTGGGAAGAAAGACAATCCGTACGGAGTCCGGCCAGGAGAAAGAGGTGAAGGAACCGGATTTCTCTTGCGGTTATATCACTGTAATTGAAAATACGTTTGGTTTTAAGCAAGATCTGCCGTTGGTTTTGGGAGATAATATGATTGGGCGTAGAAATAAAGACACGGAAGGTGTGGATGTCTCTATTATTACCAGCGATCCGAGTGTGGGACGCAAACACTGTATAATCAATGTAAAACAGGACAAGGAAGGTAAGTTTATCTATACCCTGCGTGATAACCAGAGTATGACCGGCACGTTCCTTCGTAGCGTTATCTTAGGAAAGAAGGAACAGGTACGGATTGGTGAAGGTGCGATTGTAACCATGGGGGCCACTACATTTATACTTCATACGGCTAACGAGGAGGAGGAAGAAGATTTTTAAGTAAACTTTAGACGCTGTACCGGAGTGAAAATAGTCTCTTACATCAGGGCGATAAGGGAGATAGGGGGAATTGGCGTAGGTTTCGGGAGAGATGGATACAAGATTTCCTTTCATCTCCGGCACAGTTCTAAAGTTTAATTCTCATTATTCATGCTCTTTGTTTAGTTGTTCAACGATAAAACAACTATAAGGCCGTTTGGCTCACGGCAGTTTACGTAAAGAATCAAAAAGATCTGAAAGAAAAGTTTTGTTAAAATGATGCGTTATTGCGGTACTGACATTAAAGAATAAGGGCTTGAGAGGTGTTTATGGAAACAAATCTAAATGTTAATTGATAGAATTTTACATCTTGAAAAAACACTGTCTTTTCAATTTTCCCAATAAATCCGTTCAGTAAATAAATATCCGGTTGTTAGCGAGCCTTCGTTTTTATTATGTATTTTTGCGGCTCAATAGGCAAATAGGTTACAAATGGGACAAAATAAGGTAGAGTCGGCAAGTGGGATTACCTTCCGGATTTTAGTGGCGTTAAGTATATCGCATTGTATAAATGATTCATTACAATCTGTCATTACAGCTGTTTATCCGTTATTTAAAGATGATCTGGCACTGAATTTTGCTCAGATCGGTTTGATTACGCTGGTTTATCAATCAGCAGCATCCGTATTTCAGCCGCTTACCGGATTATATTTCGATAAAAATCCTTCTCCGTGGTCTTTGCCTATCGGTATGAGTTTTACATTGATCGGTTTGCTTAGCCTCGCCTTTGCAAATTCTTTACCCTGGGTCTTGTGTTCTGTCGCTTTGATAGGAGTCGGTTCGTCGATATTCCATCCGGAAGCTTCACGGTTAACTTCGTTGGCTTCAGGAGGAAAGAGGGGATTGGCACAATCATTATTCCAGGTGGGCGGAAACCTGGGAGGATCGTTGGGACCGTTATTGGTCGCTATCCTGGTAGCTCCTTACGGACGCAGTCATATTGCTTTATTTTCAATTCTGGCTTTTATTGCTATCCTGATCATGACTTATGTGGGACGATGGTATAAAGGATTGCTTCAGAGGTTTAAACGTGAGGACACAGGTTCTTCGAAACGCCGTATCGAGATGCCTTTGCCATTGGGTAAAACAATTTTCTCTATTTCCATCCTGCTGGTTCTTATCTTTTCCAAATATATTTATATGGCGAGCCTGAACAGTTATTATACCTTTTATTTGATAGAGAAGTTCGGGGTGAGCGTGCAATCTTCGCAGTTGTTCCTGTTTGTCTTTCTGATAGCTACTGCCCTGGGAACACTGATGGGCGGTCCGATAGGGGATAAGGTAGGACGCAAATATGTTATTTGGGCATCTATTCTCGGTGCGGCTCCTTTTTCGTTGGTAATGCCGCATGTACATAGTTTATATCTGACGGCCGTCCTGAGTTTTTGTGTCGGCTTGACGTTATCTTCTGCATTTCCGGCTATTCTAGTATATGCTCAGGAGTTGTTACCTTATAAACTGGGGCTTATTTCCGGTTTATTCTTTGGTTTTGCTTTTGGTGTAGCAGGGATTGCATCGGCAGTGTTGGGTAATCTGGCCGACCACTATGGCATCGAGACCGTTTACAATGTTTGTGCTTATATGCCGCTGATTGGGCTGGTCACTTGGTTTTTACCGGACTTGAAGAAAGCCTCTAAAAAAGGAAGTTAGCCTGCTGAACAATCCCGGAGAGGGCTTTGTTATTAATCAAAAATTCGCTCGAACTAAATTTAAACGCATTTATGATTAATAACTTAACGCATTTCAGTATTGGCTTGCTGTTTCTTTTTCCTGTCCTGACTTCTGCCCAGACGGAGACGGTCGATCTGACCTTGGAGCAGTCGATGGAGCTGCTTCAGAAGGAGAACTGGAGCATCCGGATCGCAGGAAAAGAGGTGGAGCTGGCAAAAAACGAACATCAGAAATTGAACTCTTTCTGGTATCCTTCGGTCAGTGCAGCCGGCGCCTTTGTACATATGTCGAATCCGGTCGAAGTAAAGCAACCATTAGACCAGTTCACTGAGCCGGCAAAAGATTTTGTTCATTCCATCATCCCCGACGATCAGTTTATCTCTTCTATTCTGGACAAGATCGGACAGAACACATTGACCCTTCCGCTTATTTCACAGAATATCACTTCCATCGATGCAAATGTCACCTGGCCTCTTTTTACAGGGGGAAAACGTATTTTCGCGAATAAGATCGGGAAGACGATGGTCAATATCGCCGAAGTCAACCGGGAACAGGTAAATGCCAACCAACAATCGTTATTGATTGAAAGTTATTTCGGGTTACGTCTCGGGCAGCGGGTGGTCGCCGTAAAGGAAGAAACTTACAACTCACTGAAAACGCATTATGACCAAGCTCTTAAACTGGAACAGAACGGTATGATAAACCGTGCCGAACGCCTTTTCGCCCAGGTTAGCATGGATGAGGCAAAACGGGAATTGGAATCGTCCCGCAAAGATTTGGAAGTAGCCCAGCAGGCATTGAAAAGTCTGCTGAATATGGAAGAAGAAAAAGATATCAGTACAACGACTTCCCTCTTTATTAATACGAATATTCCTTCTGCCGATTATTTTAAAGAAATGGTTCCTGCCAATAACTATCTGGTTAACCAATTAAAGCTGCAAGAGAATATTGCCGGGAATGAATTGAAGATCGGACGCTCCGGTTATGTGCCTACAATCGCTTTGTTCGGTAAACAGATTCTTTATTCGCATGGTGTGGATAAATATCTGATGCCCCGTACGATGGTGGGTATCGGCTTTACCTGGAATATTTTCGACGGACTGAACCGGGAAAAGAAGATACGGCAGGCTCGCCTCACCAGTCAAACGCTGGCTATCGGAAAAGATAAAGCGGTGACGGACCTGAAGGTAGGAGTCGATAAGTATTACACCCAATTACAAAACGCACTCGATAATGTAAAAGCCCTGAATACAACGCTCGAAATGAGTAACGAGCTGGTGCGTATCCGGCAAAAATCCTTCCAGGAAGGAATGGCAACATCCACCGAAGTTGTAGATGCGGAAGTTATGCTTTCAAAAGTGAAGACTGCCTTTCTGCTGGCCTATTACCAATATGATGTAGCATTAATTAACCTCCTGTCTATCTGCGGTATTCCGGAATCATTCCATCAATACCGGTTAGAGGGAACGACGGAGATTATATAGAAAAAGAGAGCCTACAGTACAAGGCAAAGCCTTGTTGAAGACAATGACACGAATAGGCTCAAATTTGACAAATATTGAATCAACAATAAACGAAAATAATTATGGACAATACAAAGAAATACCTGACGATCTCCTTTATTGTGGTACTGATCGCTGTAATAATTATATCTGTTGTCGGCATGCTGTTGCTGAAGAAAAAGCCGGTTATCCTGCAGGGACAAATTGAAGCTACCGAAATACGCATATCCGGAAAGTTACCCGGTAGAATAGATACTTTCCTTGTCAAAGAAGGACAAAATGTAAAAGCCGGCGATACGTTGGTGGTGATCAACAGCCCCGAAGCAATGGCGAAGTACCAGCAAGTAAATGCTTTCGAGAGTATTGCCAAATTCCAGAATCAAAAGATTGATGAGGGAACACGGAAACAGATTGTTGCATCCGTAGAACAGTTATGGAATAAATCAAAGTCCGACCTCCAGCTGGCTAAAACAACTTACGACCGTATCACGGCCCTTTATAAAGACAGCGTAGTTACCTCCCAGCGAAAAGACGAAGTGGAAGCACTCTATAACGCCGCCGTTGCCAACGAACGTGCCTGCTATAATGAATATCAGATGGCCCTCGACGGTGCCCGGATACAGGATAAAGAAAGTGCCCGTTCACTGGTTACGGCAGCACAGGGGACAGTCAACGAAGTCGAAGCTCTCCTGCAGGATGCCCGCTTGGTCGCTCCCGAATCTGGTCAGATCTCGACTATTTTCCCGAAGCGGGGTGAATTGGTAGGGGCCGGTATGCCGATCATGAACCTGGTGGTACTCGACGATGTGCATGTAGTCCTGAACGTACGTGAAGACCGTCTGCCGTTATTTAAAATGGGAGGAACGTTTAAAGCGGATGTTCCCGCCATCGCAACGAAAGATATTGAATTCAAGATTAACTACGTCAGTCCGTTGGGCAGCTTCGCCACCTGGAAATCGACGAAACAGACCGGAAGTTACGATCTGAGAACTTTCGAGATCCATGCCCTGCCTGTAAAACCGGTCGACGGATTACGTCCGGGCATGTCTGTCCTGCTTAATTTGGGAGAACAATAACCGGTATCATCTATGAGTAGTAATAAACAACATAGTCCTTTTTACAATGTATTTCATCGGGAATTGCATCGGATGGTTTCACGCAGGCTCTATTTCGGGGTTTGCATCGTGTTACCCCTGTTTTGTGTCTTCTTCATGTCTACGATCTTCGGTAACGGGCAGATGGAAAATATTCCGGTGGGTATTGTAGATCAGGATCAGACCGCTTTGTCGCGTGAAGTGATCCGTCAGGTCGAAGCCGTTCCCACTTTCCGGGTGACGCGGCATTACGTTGATGCCGAGACGGCCCGTAAAGCGATACAGGCGAAAGAGATATATGGTTACCTGGTGATCCCGAATCAATTTGAAGCAGACGTGACGGGTGGGCGACAGGCTACCTTATCCTACTATTATCATTATGCCTTATTAAGTGTCGGTGGTGAGGTCAGAGGTGCATTCGAGAATGTGCTCCGTACACTATCCATGTCGCCGATCGTTTCCGAGGCCGTTGCTATGGGGATCAACCAGAAGCAGGTAACGACCTTCCTGCTCCCGATCGAGGCACAGAACCATCCGTTGTATAATCCCGATCTCGATTACTCCGTTTACCTGAGCAATCCGTTTTTCTTTATCTTCTTCCAGGTGATCATCCTGTTAACAACGGTGTATGCCGTCGGTAGCGAAGTGAAATTCCGTACCGGCGACGAGTGGCTGGCAACGGCTGATATGAATATGGTTACCGCCCTTTTCGGGAAACTGTTGCCTTACACGATCATCTTTTCCCTGATGAGTATCCTCGGAAATTATGTGATGTTCGGTCCTATGAATATCCCGTTCTCCTGTGGGTTCTGGCCATTGAACCTGACTTCGATCTTGTTTGTGATTGCAACGCAGGCATTGGCCGTCTTTCTGTTCTCCCTCTTTCCGGCGATCAGTATCATTATCAGTATCGTGTCGATGGTCGGATCGTTGGGAGCAACTTTGTCGGGTGTCACTTTTCCGGCTCCATCCATGTATGCTCCGGTTTATTACACTTCGTTCCTGTTTCCGGTGCGCCATTTTGTGGAGATCAATCAAAATCTTTTGTACGGCGATTATGGGTTTGCCTATACCTGGTGGAATTTCGGTGCGCTGTTCTGTTTCATCCTGGTGGCTTTTCTGATAGTGCCGCATTTAAAAAGAGCAATTTTAAGTCATAAGTATGAAAATATCAAATAACATAAAGGCAGGTCTGACTAATATATCCTCTATCATCCTGAATGAGTTCAAGACCATTTCGGGCAGCTTCGCCATCGTTCTGGTATTGATGGGAGGTATTTTTATGTACGGTCTATTATATAATTATATGTATGCCCCCGACGTGGTACGTAATGTGCCGGTCGTTGTGGTGGATAATTCGAAGACGGAGCTTAGCCGCGAATATATCCGCCTGTTGAATGCAATGCCACAGGTCGATGTGATAGCTACCGGCGAAGATTTTCCGCAGGCAAAGGAATTGATGAAACTCGACGAGGCTGCCGGTATCTTATACCTGCCGTCCGATTTCACCGACCGGGTTTCGCGTGGTGATGAGTCTATCTTTATCATGTATGAAACGACCAGTGCTTTCCTTTATTATCTGTCGATACAGGAAGCATCGGCCGGCTCTATGCTGGTACTCAACGACCGCTACCGCCCGGAGATGCTGGTATTCCTTCCCGCCGGAGATGCGGAACAACTGGCTTCCGCGCAGCCGATCAATGTGGCGGGTACGGCTTTGTATAACTACACGGAAGGTTACGGTACTTACCTGATACCGGCCGTATTGATCGTCATTATGTTCCAGACCTTGTTGATGGTGATCGGTATGGTCAGCGGGGAGGAACGGCAGTTTCATTTATTACAGTCCTATCCTTCTTCGTTTGCACAGGCCATGCGGCTGGTCGTAGGGAAAACATTTGTCTATATGATGTTGTATGCCATTTTCTCCCTCTTCCTGCTGGGATTGATTCCTTTTGTCTTTGACCTGCCGGATATCGGGAATGTATGGAATATCATTATGTTATTGATCCCGTTCCTGATGGCGACCAGTTTTTTCGGCTTGACGGCATCTTTGTTCTTTACCGACTCCGATGCCCCTTTGTTGATGATCGCCTTTTTCTCTGTCGGTCTGATTTTCCTTTCCGGCGTATCTTATCCATTGGAATTGATGCCCTGGTATTGGAAGTTATCGCATTTCCTTATACCGGCAGCACCGGCCACTTTGGCTTATGTCAAATTAAACTCGATGGGAGCCTCGATGGCTGGGATACATACGGAGTATGTGACGCTGTGGATTCAGTGCGCGGTATATTTTATACTGGCATGTTTGGTATACAGGTATAATATCTGGAAGTCACATCGGTGACGTTTCACCTTTCACATTGCCGGTAATATTTTGGTATTGAGTGAAGTACAGTGAAGGGTCTGAAACCTCCTAAAAAAGTCAGGACTTTTGAAAACGAAAGTCCTCTCTTTTATCTTTAAAAGTCCTGTCTTTACATTTCAAAACACCCTTGTTTTTTTCAGGCAAGATATTAACTATCTATTCGGGAATGGGTCGTTACCCATTTATTGTTTGGTGTCGTCCTATTTGTGAAAGGATGGTGAAGGGTTACCTTTTACTATATGTCGTTATTTACTAATGAGTTGGGACGGTTGTGACAGGTGAAGCCTAACCTGCTGCATCTGCCTGCTGCGTACGTTAGCGGATAAATTTATACTCTGACAATATGTACAAAGACAATAAAGTATTACATTTGTCGGCATATCTGATAACATGAGAAAAGAAATGAAACAAACACTATTACTACTTATTTTAATTTGTTGCCATTTATTACCGGCAACAGCACAGAAGAACGCCCCTAAATGGATGGACAAAAGTAAAAAGGCCGTTGTTTTAATCACTACATACGGGAAAGACGGAGCTAAACTTACATCAGGAACAGGTTTTTATGTTTCCGAAACAGGCGATGTCCTTGCTGGTTACGATCTGTTTAAAGGTGCTGAGAAGGCAACGATCACCGATGTGGATGGGAAAACCTACCCCGTGATGGCTGTTGTCGGAGCCGACGAGTTGTATGATGTCATAAAAGTGAAGAGCGAAGCGCCGAAGAAAGTGCAGTTCCTTTCCATCGCTTCCGATCCGTTAGCCGTGGGAACAGCAGCTTATCTGTTACCGTATACTACGGCAAAAACGCCCAACTTCGGACAGGGAACGATCACGGAAGTCAGCAAACTGAAAGATCCTTACAGTTATTATAAATTATCGATACCCCTGGAAGACGGACAGACAAATGCTCCGATTCTGAATGCTGAAGGTCTGGTATTCGGATTGGCACAGGCGGATGCTTCCGGTAAGAAAGATGTTTCGTATGCCGTATCGGCTGCTTATACCAATAGCCTGTCTATGGCTGCAACCGATTTCCTGAATACAGTCTATAATAATATAGGTATAAAGAAGGCATGGCCGGCGGATGAAGAACAAGCGCAGGTCGCTTTATTCCTGAAAGGTAGCACACAGGATGCAAAAAGTTATCTGGAGACATTGAATGATTTTATTGCTACTTTCCCGAACTCGGCAGACGGTTATCTGAACCGTGCCTCTCACTATGCCGGTCGTCGTATTGAACTGGCTTCTACTCCGGCTGAACAGGCTGACTATCTGAATAAGGCGTTGGATGATATTAAGACTGCTTCAAAGTTTAGCGATAAAAAAGGGGACGTTTATTATAATCAGGCTAAACTGATCTATAATGTAGCCGCCGGCGATACGACCCTGACCGATCCGGCATGGTCCGTACAAGCTGCCCAGGAAACTATTCAGAAGGCAATCCAGGAGGAAGATCTTCCTGTTTATCACCAACTGGCGGGAGATATCCATTTCTTCCTGAAAGAATACGAACAGGCTTATAATGAGTATATGGTTGTGAATAACAGCGACCTGGCATCGCCAACCTCTTTCTACTGGGCTGCAAAGGCAAAAGAGAATGTAACAGGTTTCAATATCGGTGATATCATTGCGCTGTTGGATGGTGCGATCGAGAAGAGCGGTCTACCATTGACTCCGGAAGCCGGGCAATATATCCTTGAACGTATTGACTGGAAGCTACGCCTGTCCCAGTATGCAGAGGCTATTGCCGACTACGACCTGTATTATAAGGCCATGAACGGTGATGTAACCAGCAATTTCTATTATTATCGCGAACAGGCTAAATTCCGCTCCGATGATCTGGAAGGTGCTTTAGCCGATATTAAAGAAGCGATCCGACTGAGTCCGGATATTCCCGATTACCGTGCGGAAGAAGCTTCCGTTTATGTCCGCATGAAAAACTATAACGATGCATTGACGAGTATCGAGAATGCCTTGAAAGTGGCTCCCGATTTTGCTGCTTGCTACCGTCTGAAAGGTATCTGCTATGTCCGTATGGAGAAGAAAGCAGAGGCTTGCGAAGCCCTTAACAAAGCAAAAGAGTTGGGTGATCCGTTGGCTGAAAGACTGATCAAAGAACATTGTAAATAAAATATCGGATATGAATAACGTGAAAAAGAGTCTTATTGCCATCCTGGCCATAGCCGGTCTATGCCTGATCGGGACAAGCAGTTGCAAGAGCAAATCTGATCGGAAAGAGATAAAAACTACGTCTCAGGCTATCGTCAGAACATCTCTTTGCGACAAGGAGTTGACCGAAGTCAAAGAGCTGGTAAATGGGAAATGGGAATTGGTCAGCGGAGAGAATCCCCGTGAGACCTGCGAATTTGAAAATACTTTTATCACTTTCAACGGCGACAAATATATCTGGACAGAAGAAGGTAAGGATGAGCCCGGCGACCTGAACTGGCGGAAAGCCGATACGGATGCCGGCTACCTGATGGATGTCTTTTATGCCACCAATCCTTCCTATCCGTTAGCAATAAGCGGTGATACGTTATTCATTCAGGATTGTACGGAGACGGCGTATAAATATACATTGGTGAGACGATAATAAAGATCTATTTATTATAGGAGGTGTGTCATAATGCACTGTCCTGTCATCCCGGGCTTTACCCGGGATCGCATCCTACACTGATAACCAGTGCTTAATATGAGATGGCGGATCAAGTCCGCCATGACAAAACGGAGTTTTGACACACCGCCTTATAACCATTTTTTATTCTGTCCAGTCTTCTATGGCGGATGATGGATCCGGATTCAATACAATTGCTTTGTTTTGCAATGATTCGTATTTGCTGAAAAAGACATTGAACCAGGGAGCGCAATAACCTTCAATTGAGTTCATACGATATCCGACTGGTGCATTGGTTCCCGGATATCCTCTTTTAACCGGAAGTTCCAGACGTTTGTAGTCCCAGAAAATAATCCCTTCTCCCCAAAACTCTATCCTTTTTTGCAATATAAGTTCTTTTCTGAACTCCTCCAGTGTTGTAGCATTGCAGGTATATTCCGGATAACGGTAGGTTGTCATAAAATTCTGTAATGCATTTACGCCTGCTGCAACACCCTGGCTTGCTCCAAGTGCTTCCGCTTCTATAAAGTACATTTCTTCAACACGCATCATAAGGTAGTCGATCGGAGCACCGACATTCGCATCAATCATATTTCCCTCTTTTGGCTTAAACTTCAAATGCGTATAAGGCGGTAATAACTTGAATCCGCTTTCCGACAATATCGTATGGTATTTATTACCGGGTGCTTTACCTGCATCTTCCGGTGCTATCCAGGTCGTTTTACGCCAGTCGGTATCCGGTATCTGATCGAATAAGTTTTTACTGATCGTACGGCAGGCCCAATAGGCCGTATTTCCAACACCGAAGGTTTGTTCCGAACAAATATTTCCGGCGTAATTTAACCACGTGCTATGGATATTTTCCTGATTCATAATAGACCCCCATAGCCATGCTCCGGTCTGTATGCTATTGAATGCAGTGGTATAATTTTTCCCGCCGAACCATTCTTCTTCTGTCAACGGGCTTGCATTGCTGTTCGATCTTGCTTTTTTTGCATATTCGATTGCTTTGTCGTAACAATCTTTTGTTGAATTGATTCCTATCTGAACATTTTGGGTAAGAGCTGAAAGGTCGTTCGGATATTTCTCAAAGCGGGAACCTAATTCGAGCCAGAAGCGTGCTTTCAAACCGTATATAACAGTAAGATCCGGTATGTTCTTGGTCGGTCGTACATAATCCTGCAATAATTCCTCCGCCTTATTCAGGTCGTTCAGTATATACTCGTACATTGTATAAAAGGGAACACGTGGATTATTACGTGCATCCGTTTCGGGCATATCTTCATAAATGATGGGAACTGTTAGTCCATATACTTTGTTAGCCTCTGCCTCATTGTCCAGTTTGGCGATTCCTGTCTTCTTATATTCGAAGAAACGGCTGATATCCATATAGATCATTGCACGGAACGTCTTGGCTATACCGAGATATTGCTTGTTCGTTTCATTCGTTGTTTCGGGATCGATCAGTCGTATCAGGTTGTTTGCATTGTTCAGGAATTTGTAGTAGAAATAATAGAGGCTGTTTACTGTCGATGATTCGGCCAATGTCCTACAGGTTCCGAAGGTACTGAAATAATCGTAATTGGATTTGTATACGAAAAAATCTTCGCCCATCGTTTCCCTTGTCATACCGAAAGCACTGTAACCGAAGTCAAAATTATAACCATTACCATACGAATTATAGGTGTTTATATAACCGACTACGGCATTGAGCATGGCCTGCATACCTGCCGGCGAATCGGCTATCTGGTCGGCTGTAACGGTGGAACTTTCAGGAAACGTTTGTTCAATGCAACTATTCATTCCCAGGCCCAAAGATAACAGGCCGGCAACTGTTGTGACTTTAAATATATTTTTCGTTTTCATTGTTTCTAAATTTAATAGTTGGATATAATCAGAATTGCAGACTTAGGCCTCCGGAAAAACTGCGTAGCGGAGAGATGACTCCTGATGCCCCGTCTCCTTTGTAAGAGCGTCGTGGGTCGAGTCCTTTTCTTTTAGACCAATAATATACATTATCGCAAACGAAGTACAGGCGTAAGTTATCGACACCCAGATGGGATGTTATTCTTTTAGGAATAGTGTATCCTACCTGTACATTCTGTAAACTCAGATAACTGGCGTCAATCAGGAAGCGGTCTGAGAAAGAGGCAGTGTTCAAATCATTGAAATACCAGCGTGGAATCTGTGAGCCTGTATTATCGGGTGACCAGGCATCGAGTACATCCTTATGCCAGCGATAACCAACTGTCGATGCTGTCGGATTAGACATGATACCGGAATATCCGTAATCATAGGTTTTTCCTCCGATAGAATAAGCCAGTTGTGCCGAGAAATCGAAACCGTAGATATTGAGTGACGTACCGAATCCTCCGTACAGATCCGGATTGGGGTCTCCACATAAATAATTATCGGCGCTCGAATAAGTTGTGGTGGTCTTTTTCTCTCCCGTTTCTTTGTCTGTGTAGTACCACATGGAAAGTCCTTCTTCCGAAACGCCGGCATATTGATTCATATACCAGGTGTTGATTGGCAATCCTTCTCCGTAATATCTGCTTCCGTTCATATATCCGGCATGCCCGTCCATTACATCCGTTTTCTTATCTTCCGGCAGATAACTGATCTTGTTCTTATAATGTGTCAGATTGAAATTGATTTTCCATGTGAAATTCTTTTTATTGATGGGTATATAAGTAAAATCGAGCTCTATACCCTGGTTGATCATATTGCCGACATTTGCATAATATCCGGCATATCCCAATGACAGCGGAACATTGAACCAGTTCAGCATATCCGTAGTTTTACGATGGAAGTATTCTATACTACCGGTCAATTTTCTGTTTAATATTTCAAATTCTACTCCCAGATTCGTATTGGTGTTAGTTTCCCAGGTGATATCCTTATTCCCTTTTTGGCTGAATGCAAGTGATAGTTCACCATTGTTATTTTTAATAGTATATGTATCGACATAACGGAAATCCGAACCTAAGTTGTCATTGCCCTGCTGTCCGACAGAGAATTTTACTTTAAACAAATCAAGCCAGTCAACCTTGAACCAATCTTCTTTTGACATCAGATATGCTCCCCCGAACGAATAGAAATTCCCCCACCAGTGATCTGGATGGAAACGGGACGAAGCGTCCCGGCGATAAGATACGGAAAAGAAGTATTTACTGTCGTAATCGTATAATCCCCGGAGGAAATAGCCTTCGGTATTATAATTATTGGCGTACGATTCTGCGGAGGCGCCGTCTATTACAGCGCCGTTTAGCTCATGGTTGCCCCAATAAGAAAACATATTTTTTTTACCTGCGGATAATTGTACATAGTTGTATTTATAGCTTTCATGTCCCAACATGGCTGAGAAATTGTGTTTGCCAAAACTGCGGTTGTAATTTAATATCTGTTGGAGGTTGAGCGTTGTTGTACGGTAGTGGTAAACGGATATTGTTCCGTTCTGTTCCGCTCCGAAGCCGTAGAATGGGTTACCTGTTGTAAAATATCTTTGTTCGCGAATCGTAGTACCTGCATTGAAAGTGAATTTGAAATCTTTCAGGAATGTAATATCGATGAAACCGTTTCCATTCAGCGTATTGGCATTTGTTTCCCTGAAATTGAGCATGGACGATTGTATGGATGCATTCGGATGATTGGCACGGGCGAGCCCCAGTGCTGTGTTGTTGGTTCCGTAATCATACATTTTGCCATTTTCATCTGTCATGATATTACCTTTTTCATCCCTTATATATACAGGGAAGATAGGAGCCATTGATTCTGTAAAAGAGGACAGGTCTGTGTCATAGCTTTCTGACAGAGTGGAGGTTTTGCTGTGCGTATAGCTTATGTTTGCTCCGAACTTCAGCCAACTCTTTGCCTGATAAGAACCTTTGAAGCGGGTGGAGTAACGTTCATATCCGGCGTTCGGAACAACACCTTCGTCATTCAGATATCCGAAAGAACCGTACATTTGCATTTTATTGCTACCTCCGGCAATGTTGACATTGTATTCCTGGCGTAATGCCGAACTGTAAGCTTCATCTATCCAATTGTCCGGATAAAGCATATGTCCGTTTACGACTCTGCCTACTGTGGCGTTCGGGTTTAGTTTGCCGTTTTGACCGATCAGATATTCATTTTCCGGATAATTAAATACATTGTAGGTTAATCCGCCATTTTCTTTGATGTTGCCTACCATGTTGGTATTAGCTTGTACATAAGCTTCGTTTTCAGGCAATCCTTTGACGTATCTCAATTGATTGTATAAAGCTTTGTAATGTGCTTCATAATATTCTCCCGGGTCTTTGATATAATCATAATCTATTGTACCCCGGGTATTGACTCCCCATTTAGCGGTAGCCGTAACTTTTGCTTCGCCCGCTTTTGCCTGTTTTGTTGTAATGATGATGACACCGTTGGCTCCGCGTGCTCCGTAAAGTGCATTGGATGCAGCGTCTTTAAGTACGGAAACAGATTCGACATCTGCCGGGTTGATATTGTTCCATCCTCCTTCATAAGGCATTCCGTCTACAATGATAAGAGGATCGTTTTTGGCATTAAGTGAGCCTATACCACGGATAAGCAGGGTAGGAGCGTCTCCCCCGGGTTGCCCGGAGCCTGAGGTCATTTGTAAACCTGCCACTTGACCAGACAGCGCTTGCACTACATTGGTTGTGGATCGTTGGGTTAACTTTTCCGAATTAACGACGGCTGCAGAACCTGTAAAAGCAGATTTTTTGGCGGTGCCGTATGCAACAACGACTACTTCATCCAAATCCAGTGCTTCATCGACCATCTTGATTTCTAATACCTTTTGTCCATTCCATACAATTTCCTGTGTTTTTAGTCCTACGAATGAAATGACAAGTGTAGCCCCTTTTTGCATTCCGTCCAGCGAGAACTTACCATCCGTATCGGTGATCGTTCCATTGGAAGTTTCTTTCACAAAGATAGAAGCTCCGGCTATAGGTCCGTGTTCATCTTCGACAAGACCTGTGACTCTGCTTTTTTGTTGTGTGATCTCAAAGCTTGTCGAGCTCGGAATAGCAGTTGCATTGATTATTTCTCCCATACCTAAGGCGGTCAGGAGAATACATACTGTAGTTAGTTTAGATTTTGTTAACATATTATAATATTTAAGTTTAACAATCTGTTTGTTTTTGTTTTGTTAAGAGTTGAGGCGTATGTGCTGCCGGCTTTGTAAATTAAATTATGCCGCTAAGTGCTTATGTTTGTATTTAAATGCTTATGAATTATCCCATTTTGTTGGTGCATAAAAAATACCACAGTCTCAGCAGAACTCATGTACTTTTTCTTTATCTGGAGGTCTGTAAAAGAGAGAAATAGTATATTTTGTTTGATGTGGATTTGTTTAATAATATCTATGTGGGTTGTAAATCAGGTGTTTAAGTATTTGTTTGGAGTGGTAGTGTTTTTTACAGATTAATGGATACTGTACTTTTTGAATAAAATTCTCATATTTTTGTTTTGATTTAAATAATATTACTATATTTGTTTCAAAAAGTACATGAGTTCTGCTGAGACTATGTACTTTAGGCGATAGATATTTAAAATCTGAATTTTAGTCCCATAGACTCAATTGTATTCCACCTGTATTTTTATCTTCTTTTTTCTGTGGTTTTTTTGAATCTCCGAAGACGGTTTTTCCATTGTATTTATAAGATGTATCCCGCTCATATTGTACCCAGTCGTCGAAATAATTGTTGGGGGTATATCCTTTTTCCATCTCTTGCGAAATTTTGGAAAGGTTTTTTAATGCGTCGGACTTGTCTTTTTCCCCAAGGTGCGCTTTATGGATCGCATTATTAAATACTTCAATCGTTTCATCATAGACGCTTGTTGGGACAGGGAATGGATGTCCGTCTTTCCCTCCGTGGGCAAAAGAGAAACGTGCAGGATCGGAGAAGCGGGAAGGGGTGCCGTGTATCACTTCGCTGACCAGTGTTAGCGATTGTAAGGTTCTCGGGCCGACTCCTTCCAACAGGAGAAGCGACTCCATATCGGAGATATTGGTTTCATGGGCCAGGAGTAAGGCTGCTCCCAGCCGTTTAAGGTTTACATCTTCAGCCCTTACTTCATGGTGATTGGGAAGAATGATAGAAACTTCACGCATCAACTTATCCGGTGTCTCTTTTGTCAGTTCGACGATTCCCTCTTTGGTTGGAGCAGCCAGCTTATCTGTCAGGTTAAGTATCAATCCCTGGTTTCTGCCACAAACGGAAGTATGAGGCTCCTCCATAAACGAACGGAGCGAAGACGACAGCCAGTGATAACGCCGGGCCATACGCTCATTCGGGTTCATTCCTTGTTGTATGACAGACCAGTCGCCCTCTTTGGTGACGACAAACGTATGTAGATAAAGTTGAAAACCATCCTGAACGGCTGTATTATCGACTTTGGCCGCCAGTTTGCTGCATCTTACCAGTTCATTTCCGTTCAATCCGGTTTTATCGGCTACTTCCAGGAGTTGATTAGGTGTTTCTCTTGAAAACTTACCCCTTCCTCCGCAAATATAAACGCCCAGTTCTTCCGACCTGTAATTGATCGCTTTTCTCAGGGCATTCATAACAGATGTCGTAATACCTGATGAATGCCAGTCCATTCCCAACACACATCCTAACGACTGAAACCAGAAAGGATCACTAAGCCGTCGTAATAAGGCCGGACGACCATATTCGATAATAATTGCTTCGGCAATGGCTCCTCCGAGTAAACTCATACGTTGAGCCAGCCAGGGTGGGACTGTTCCGTAATGTAATGGTAAATCAGCTGTACCTCGTTTCATATATGCGAAGATAGATAAAAAACAAAATCAATTCAGTTAATGAAGTGCTAATATGAACAACAAATGAAATACCTATGGTGTTATTATTTAGAAATCAAATAGTAACAGATATGTATTTGGAAGTAAATAAGAACGATCATGTTCAAGGTTCGGTCAATGCACCGATAGAATTAATTGAGTATGCAGATTTTCAATGTCCCTACTGTGGGAGAGCTTACCATATAGTAAAAGAGATACAGAAGAAACTCGGAAACAAGATTAAGTTTGTTTTCCGGAATTTTCCACTGACTGAATTACACCCACATGCTTTGCATGCCGCTATTGCTGTGGAGATAGCCGGTTCTTACGGAAAGTTCTGGGAAATGCATGATCTTCTTTTTGAGAATCAGAATGCTTTGGATGATTATTATTTATTGGAGTATGCCAGAAAGCTGGGTATAAAAGCAGCCGAGTTTGAAGCGGATTTCGGTAAAGACCGTTTCTATCAGAAGGTGAAAGACGATTACGACTCCGGTATAGAGAATAATGTTCAGGGTACACCTACATTTTTCGTTAATGGAGAGCTCTATGACGGCAACTGGATGACTTCCGAATTTGTGGAGTATCTGGAGTCTTTAATATCTTAATAGTCATGAAGAAATTAAGTTTGGTAATATTGACCTCTTTCTTGTTGGTCGCCTGTGGTGCTTATAAATATCTCGACTTGGGGATGTTGACGACCGGGATGACCATTGCCGAAGTGGAGAACCTAATGGGACCTCCCGAACGGGTATTGGCTGTCAATAAGAAAGATGGCTATGTACAGGAAGTGTTGGAATACCGGACGGGCAAGAATGAAGTGTATGCCCTGGAATTCTGGGATAATTACCTGACAGGCTATGAGTTTTTATATGATGATGTAAATTATTTGCCACCGATAGCTCCTCCAATGGTGTTTCCCCCTTATGGCCGTCCGATTTATATCCACCCGGACCATCGTCCGAACCATCCGAATCGTCCGAACAGGCCTAGCCGTCCTGAATCGAACCGTCCTGAATCGAATAGACCCGGGCGCCCTGAGACAAACCGTCCCGAATCGAGCCGTCCGGAGACAAATCGTCCTACCCGTCCCGAAACGAAACCTGAGGTAACTCGTCCAAATTCGGGAACAAGTAACCGTACGGAACATTACAATAATTCGACAAACAGTCAGACAAATAAGAACGGTCGTTCTAATTCATCCGGTAGAAACGGTGGACGAAGATAGTCGAAATAAACATTCTTTACACAAAATAAAAAACTCCTGCAGTCGATGATTGCAGGAGTTTTCCTTTATATGAAGTTTTAATTACTTCTTCATAGCTTCCTCGATAGCAACAGCCACTGCAACAGTAGCACCTACCATCGGGTTGTTACCCATACCCAGGAATCCCATCATTTCTACGTGAGCAGGAACTGATGAAGAACCAGCGAACTGAGCGTCACCGTGCATACGGCCCATTGTGTCGGTCATACCGTAAGAAGCAGGACCTGCAGCCATGTTATCCGGGTGCAGAGTACGGCCTGTACCACCACCTGAAGCAACAGAGAAGTAGTTGTGGCCATTTTCCATACATTCTTTCTTGTATGTACCGGCTACCGGGTGCTGGAAACGAGTCGGGTTAGTTGAGTTACCTGTGATAGATACGTCAACACCTTCAGCACGCATTACAGCAACACCTTCGCGAACGTCGTCGCAACCGTAGCATTTTACTTTTGCACGAAGACCTTCTGAATACGGAGTTTCTTTGATCACGTTCAAAGCACCTGTTGCATAGTCAAACTGAGTTTGAACATAAGTAAAGCCATTGATACGGGAAATAATCATAGCAGCATCTTTACCCAGACCGTTCAGGATAACGCGCAACGGTTCTTTACGAACTTTGTTTGCCATTTCTGCGATCTTGATAGCACCTTCAGCAGCAGCGAAAGATTCGTGACCTGCCAGGAATGCGAAACATTTTGTTTCTTCGCGAAGCAGACGTGCACCCAGGTTACCGTGGCCGATACCTACCTTACGGTCGTCAGCAACAGAACCAGCGATACAGAATGCCTGCAGACCGATACCGATAGCTTCAGCAGCGTCAGCAGCGCTTGTACAACCTTTCTTGATAGCGATAGCAGCACCTACAACGTAAGCCCAGCAAGCATTTTCGAAACAGATAGGTTGAGTTTCCTTACACATTGTATAAGGATCGATACCTTTAGCGTCGCAGATAGCTTTTGCATCTTCGATACCGTTGATACCATATTCTTTTAAAACCGCGTTGATATGCTCAATACGACGGTCGTAACTTTCAAATAAAGCCATATTATTTTTACTTTTTTAAATTCTTATTTACCAGGAATAAAGATATTAGAAAGTTGAAAACAAGCACACCGCCGCAACAAGCCATATAAAATGCCATCCAAGGACGGTCCGGCTTCATAACGAAGTAGGTGATTACCGTCGCGATAACAGTTACAATAATTAGCCCGATCAGGACGCGTGTCAGTGTTTTCTTATTCATTACGAGGATCGATATATTTTACAGCTTCTTTGAAACGACCGTAAGAACTCTTCGCTTTTTCCAGTGCTTCGTTAGCATCGATACCTTTCTTTACCATATCCATGAATTTACCCAGGTGGATGAATTCATATCCGATAACCTGATCGTCAGCATCCAATGCCATACGAGTACAGTAACCTTCTGCCATTTCCAGGTAACGAACACCTTTAGCCAAAGTACCGAACATGGTACCAACCTGGCTACGCAGACCTTTACCTAAGTCTTCCAGACCGGCTCCGATAGGCAGACCACCTTCAGAGAAAGCAGACTGTGTACGTCCGTAAACGATCTGCAGGAATAATTCGCGCATAGCTGTGTTGATAGCGTCGCAAACAAGGTCAGTGTTCAATGCTTCCAGAAGAGTTTTGCCCGGAAGGATTTCTGATGCCATCGCAGCAGAGTGAGTCATACCAGAGCAACCGATTGTTTCAACCAGAGCTTCCTGAATGATTCCTTCCTTTACGTTCAGTGTCAGTTTACATGCACCTTGCTGAGGAGCACACCAACCCACACCATGAGTCAAACCTGAGATGTCAGTGATCTGAGTAGATCTAACCCATTTTCCTTCTTCAGGAATCGGAGCACAAGGATGGTTGGCTCCCTTCTTTACAACACACATGTGTTGAACTTCATGTGAATAAATCATAATCGCTAATTTATTATATTAAAGTGATAATAAAACTTTTTGCTAATTTCTATGTAATATCGCCTTTGTTAAAGCCGCACAAAGATAGAGTTTTTAATTTTTCCATGCAACAGACCAGGTTTGTTATTTCTCTGTGGAATCAACATTTAGAGGTGTTTCGTTGAGGATGATATCCCAGGTGACAGGAGCTATCTTTTTCATCATAAGCGTTACTCCGCAATACTTTTCTTGTGATAAGCGGACTGCTTTCACTATTTTGGCGCTGTCGGCTGGGTTGGCAACGACATGGTAAGTCACATGAAAGCCGGTGTAGACCATCGGAATGCCGTCGGATGTTTCTGCGGTGACGTCAATGGAGAGACTTTCAAAATGTACCCGCATCTTCCGGAAAAGGGGGGCTACATCCATGCCTGTACATCCGGCCAAGGCAACCAACATCAGAGCTTTGGGGCGCGGCCCTTCATCGTTACCCCCGTTTTCTACGGAGGTATCGATGATGATCGGGTGGCCGTTCAACTCGGTTTCAAAAGTAGAATCTTTTTTCCACTTTAATGTGATCTGAGCGGACATATACCTTATTTATTTAGAGTCTCCTGTAGTTTGGCATCTATCTCTTCACCATGAATATTCTTGGCGATGATTGTACCGTCTTTGTCGACCAGAACCGTATGAGGAATGCTGTTTACTCCGTATAGAGCGGCACCTGCATTTTGCCAGCCTTTCAGGTCAGATAGTTGTATCCAGGTAATGTTCAGGTCTTTTACACCTTTTGCCCATGCATCGGCTTTACTATCCAATGAAATACCAACGATTTCAAAACCTTTATTCTTGTATTGTTTGTATAGCTCGACTAAATGCGGTGTTTCTTTACGACAAGGAGGACACCAGGATGCCCAGAAGTCGATCAGGACAACTTTGCCATTACCTACAAATTCAGACAGTTTGTGAACTTCCCCTTTAGGATCAGCCATTTCGAAATCTACGAACTGTTTGCCGACAGCTACATTTTTCAGTATTTCGAGGCGGCTCATCATTTTGTCGATACCCGGGAATGCCTTGAAAGTTGAGTCAGCCTGTGCGATGATTTCACTCTGTTGTTCTTCACTCAGATTGTAGCGGTTGTCAAACGTATATTTAGCAGACATTTTTTGATCCATGTGGGCCAGGATATAGTTACAGATTGCCCGTGTGATCTTTTCACTGAATTCGTCATACTTCTTTTCAGCGGCTTTGGCTATATCTTTATCTTCAGAACGGATGGCATCCCCCAGTTTACCCATTTCATCATAAATCGGAGCGATCTCATCTTTCAATGCCTTTTCTGCATCATTGGCCGGTGTTCCGGTCACAACAGAGAATGTGTCGAGGTTGGCGATGATTTTTCCGTTTTCAAGGGTGAAGGTTGTTTTAAACAAATTGGGTTTGCCACGTTCTTCGGGAACAACATCCGTCGAGAACTGAAGAGTAGCAAGCAGCGAACCCTCTTGTGTCCCTTGGAATCTGAAAGTGTTGTTTTCCACTAATGCACTGTCCAGAGGTGGGACATCCGGATTTCCGTACTCATAGAGGTATACATACTTTCCATTCAGATCGGCGTTTGATACTGTACCGGTTATTTCGTAACCCGGTTTTTCGCTGCAGGCAGCAAGAAGCAGTGCGGAAGCAGCAAGAGGTAGATACTTTTTCATATATTATATGTGTTAAAACGATATTATCACCTTCGAATATGCGAAGTTATCGCTTTATTAATAATCCTTTATTCCTTTAAGCTTAAAAAGTTTTAATATTACGGAAAAGATGGATTATATTTGTCGTCTGATCAATAATAAACATAATAATGACTCGATTCCTATCAATACGATTTCTATTATTGGGCTTATTCCTGCTGTGTCCTTTTTTTAAAGGAGCGGCATCGATGGCGTTCCATAAAGCGAATAATATTGATTTGTCGAATAATGCGATAATAGATATTTATCAGGATGCCCATGGTTATATATGGCTTGGAACGTATGACGGATTGAACTTGTATAATGGGAAGAATACCTATGTTTACCGTTTTGAACCTGATAATAAAAATACACTTTGCAGCAATATTATTCATAAGATTTCGGGAGGTGGCGGAGAATATCTATGGATCTCGACCTCGATGGGGCTGAACCGGTTTTCATTGAGAGAACGCAAAGTGACGGAGTCGTATATGGAATATCCCGAATGCCGCCTGATTGTTGCAGACTCTCTGGAAAATACGCTATTGGTAAGCCGGAAGAATTTTATTTCTTGTTATACCGCCCGGGCTGGTTCTTTTCAGGATATTTATACAGAAGGGATAACACCGGATGCAGTAAAAGCCTTGTTTACCGATGAGCAAGGGGATTTTTATATCCTTTCGTCTGACGGCTTTCTGAAAAAGATCATTCCGGATTATTCTACTTTACCTCTTAAATTACAGATAAAAGAAAGCAAAATACATGATAAAGAGATAAGACAGGCTTTTTATGAAGAAGGTGTTCTCTATTATGTGGATACTGAGAACAAATTGTATCAATATGGAATGAAGGATAAAAAGGAAAAATATTTGTCTGATCTTTCCGTATGGATGAAGAAATATGGGGATATATCCCGTATTGTTTCTTTTCAGTCGAAACAATACCTGGCGTTCAGGGATGGTTTATTGATGGATTTGGATGATCCGGAAGGAGCTTTCGATCTGAATATCGGTATTTTTAGTATGATTAAAGACAATAAGCAGAATATTCTTTGGATCGGAACGGACGGACAAGGTGTCAGGATGTTTTACGATAAGTCTGAGCGTTTTGACGGGTTGTTGCTGGAAGATTTGCCTTTTGTGATGCGTAATCCTGTACGTTCGGTTTATACCGACGAAGATAAAACGTTATGGTTCGGAACAAAAGGCGATGGCTTTGTTCGTATAAAGGAGTATGATTCTTATAAGGGAAAACAGATACCTTCCGATAAAATAACCCGTTATACCACAGCCAACGGACTTTCTAATAACCGTGTATATTGTTTTTATAAGAGCCGGTATCATTCTTTGGTATGGATCGGAACGGATGGTCCGGGGCTTTCCTATTATTCGTATGAAGATGGGAAGGTGTATACACTTCCCAGTAAGATCGATACAAAATTAAGATATGTGCATTCCATCTGTGAGGTAAACGATTCTACTTTGTGGGTAGCCACGACAGGGGATGGATTGATCGAGGTTATTCTGGAGAAAAGTAAATCGGGTCTGATCGTTAAATACATTGATTCCTATCAACTGGAGAAGGATGGAAAAGTCTGTAACGAATTCTATTCGATGTATTATGACGGAAAATCGACTATATATCTGGGTAGTCGCGGCGGATACGGGATGGCACGTTTTGACCTGCTTACCCGGGAATATGACTTTATGTCGATGAATAATTCATCCAACCAGGCGATTGGTGACGTATTAAGCCTGTATTATAGTAGCGACTCGACTTTTTATCTGGGTGCCAGTTCCGGAATGACCCGTATGAAATGTAATTCATCAGGCACCTGTGATGTCAGACAGTTTGATAGGAGTGACGGTATCAGCAACGATATGATCCACGGTATACTGGAAGACCGGGATGAATGTATCTGGTTAAGTACCAATAAAGGATTGACGAAATATAATCCCCGTAACAGTTTCTTCCATAACTATGGGCATCAGGAGTTGAAAGTTACAGAATTTTCGGATGACGCTTATTGGATATGCGAATATACCGGACGGTTGTTTTTCGGTGGTATTGACGGTCTCGTCTGGATCGAACCTCAAAATGACCAGTTGGAAAACTTTCGGCCGGACCTTCATTTCTTTGAACTGAAGATGGGAGGGGAGACGGTAAGTCTTTACGACTATACGGATGCAGAATCAGCCCAGCTCGTGATTCCTCCGGATATCTCGACGTTTAATATCTCGTTTGTTGCAACAGATTATATTCATGGAGAAAACTATGAATACTCTTACCTGTTGCAGAATTATAATACCGGCTGGACGGAATTACAGAAGAATAATGAAATATCGTTCACCAAACTTCCTTACGGTAACTATGTGTTGAAAGTTCGCTACAAAAACGATGTGTATGACTCGAATGCCCGCGAATACCTTTTACCATTGAAGGTACTTCCTCCCTGGTATCGTTCAACCTGGGCAATCGTATTATATGTGTTTGCATTTCTTCTTTTATTAACGGGGTTACTCTACCGTTTCAACCGGAGGATGGCAGAAAAGCAACAACTCGTTGCACGGAAGATCAGAGAAGAACAAAAAGAAAAACTATATGAGGCAAAGCTGAATTTCTTCGCCAATATCACACATGAACTTTGCACTCCGCTTACTTTGATCAACGGGGTGGGGGATTATATCCATACTTATGCAGAGAATACTTCGGATAATAAACTGATAAGATATATCCGTATATTGCGGGATAACGTAATAAGCCTCAACGAACTGATCCAGGAAATCCTCGACTTCCGCAAGATAGAGGAAGCGGGAATGAACTATTTCAGTATTAAAAAGACATCCGTTTCCGATATTATTCGCAGGCAATACGACTCCTTTACCCCTATTGCCGAGCAGAATGGAATAAACTTTACGATATCTCTGCCGGACTCTCTTAATTGGAATACCGATCCTACCGGTCTGAAGAAGATTTTGGTTAATCTGATATCCAACGCTTTCAAATATACGGACGAGGCCGGCAACATCCGTATCTCGGCAACGATAGAGGATGATTCGTTAATCATCAGCGTATATAATACTGGTAAAGGAATATCGGAAGCAGACCTGAATACAATCTTTGACCGATATCGTATACTGGGTGATCTGGATGGAAACAATTATACCCAAATGACTTCCAGAAACGGTTTGGGATTGTTTATCTGTCATAGTATGGTGCAGTCTTTGCGTGGTACGATAGAAGTGAAAAGTGAAGAAGGTAAATTTGCTGAATTTATCGTACGGTTACCACATCTGGAAGTAGATGAAGACGATATGGTGGAAGATAACGAAGAACCTGATACCTGTATTTTAGCGACTTCTCCGGATCAGGGTGAGATAGGGGTACCGGTATCTGCGGATGACAAACCTTGTATCCTTGTGGTAGACGACAATAAAGATATTGTCTGGCTTATCAAAGAATCTTTATCCCCGGCTTATACGATAGAAGAAGCGTTTAGTGTGGAAGAGGCACTCGCTTTGATGGAGAAACAAACACCGGCTCTTATTATTACAGATATAATGATGCCGGATATAGACGGTCTGGAGCTGATTAGTCGTGTGAAGTCGGATAAGTTTACCCGGCATATCCCGTTGATCGTCGTTTCCGCCCGTGTCTCCGAAAGCGATCAGGCTGAAGGATTGGACCTGGGGGCTGATGCTTACCTGACTAAACCGTTCTCGTCGGTTGTGCTCCGTTCGGTGGTGAATCGTCTGATGACAAGTAAGAAGGATCTGAAAGATTACTACTATTCACCGGAAAGTGCTTACGAGCAATCCGGGGGACAGTTGATCCATCAGGAAGATAAGGAATTTATGGATGAAGTTATTGCTATCATCACAGAGAATCTGGATAAGGAAACTTTGCGTCCCGAGCTGATTGCAGAGAAAATGGGTATGAATACCCGTTCGCTTTACCGTCGGTTCAAGAAAATATCTCCGCTTACTCCGACCGACTTTATTAAGGATTACCGGCTGACGTATGCTGCCCAATTGCTGGTAACGACCAATCTGAATGTACAGGAGATCATCTATAAAGTAGGTATCTCAAATAAATCCTATTTCTACCGCGAGTTCGCCTCCAAGTATAACCAAACACCAGGTGAATATCGGAAGAATTAACTCCTTATTCCATCGTTGCCTTCGATATGTGTTTATCGGTGTCGTCGATACGTGCTTATTGGCACCTTCGATACGTGCTTATCGATGCTTTCGATACGGGAATATCGGCATTTCCTATAAGAAACCATCAGTGTCCCGGATTACCAAAAGAGTGTCATAATCTACATCCGGCAGATTATGACACTCTTTTGGTATTTGAGGAATAACCTAGGGAGATGGAAACTAACTAATATTGCATTCGTGATTTATCACCGCCCTTGTTTGATCGGCATTTTCAGACAAAGGCATTTTTGGGGAGTTGTTTTCTTTGGATAGTGAATGCATTATTGAGTTAACAGTAAAGTTGTGTTGTTATGAATAAATATGTAATTGTAGTAGTTAGCTTACTCTTATTCTCTGCATGTAGGGAAAATATCTCTGTAAATGTCCCGGAATTATCGGACGGAGATCCTACCACTTGTTATACGGGAGCGCAGGGCTTAAATAAAATTGTTTTTGATACTCAATGCAGCATTCCTATCCAAAGTTACAAACTCTACTCATCTGGAGAAACGCCGGAACACGATCCGGCGACCTGGACATTAAAAGGTTCGTACGACGGAACGAAATGGGTGGTGATTGACGAACGCAAAGACCAGCGTTTCTGCTCCCGCTATCAGGAGATACTTTGCACGATAGCTAATCCTTCAAATTATAAACAGTATATGCTGGAAGCATCCACTGAGGGAAATGATATATTGATAATAGGCGATGTCTCTTTCTCAGAAAAGAACCTCCTGACAGACTGGAAAGATTTCAGATATCCCGAAGTAGACTTCGAGGTGCTCGATCCTCAGACAAAGGGGGCGTCTATCTATGCCGACCTGGTGCAGGATCCGGACGCTTACATAAAATACCATGCCGAAAAGGTAGCGGAAATCCTTTTCTATACCGCTCAGGATACGATGAATGACGTGCAGACCATTCAATATACACTGAAAGACTACGACGGTGTATCTGCCAAATCCGGCAATCCTCCTGTTATTTCTATCGAATACAGTACACAACACATAGAGAAGTCAGCCAACGAGTCGTTGTATAAACTCGACTTTGAGACACGTGGCGTCTTATATCATGAGTTGGTTCATGCCTATCAGTTCGAACCGAGAGGTATCGGGAGTTATTCTACCAATAAGGAATTTTGGGCCTGTATCGAAGGAATGGCTGATGCTGTGCGGGCAGAAGCCGGTTTTTTTGATATGAATACACGCAAGCCCGGAGGTAACTGGATGGATGGTTACCGCACAACGGGTTTCTTTATCCAATGGCTGAAAACCAAAGATCCGGATGCTATACGTAAATTCCATCTGACTGTCCGCGACCTGGAAGTCTGGAGTTTCGATAAAGCGATAAAAAGTGTCTTCGGTGAAGATAGCAGCATCGAAGGGATGTGGAATGAGTACCAGGCGTTCCTGACGAAATAACAAATACATTATATATTATGAAGTCTTCAACATGTTTAGCCTTAATTCTGTCTGCTTTACTGGCAGGAGGAAATTTATTTGCTCAGCAGGATAAAGTCTCATTTGTGAACCCGATCATCGGAACGAACGGGATGGGACATACTTTTCCGGGAGCATGCGTACCGTTCGGACTGGTACAGTTGAGTCCGGATACCGATACGATCCCGCATAATGTGGACGGCAAATATCAACCCCGCGCTTACGAATATTGTGCCGGTTACCAGCATAAAGACAGCAGCATCGTCGGTTTCAGCCATACCCATTTCAGCGGAACCGGACACTCCGACCTGGGTGATATCCTGATTATGCCGACTACCGGTTGCCTGAAACTGAATCCCGGAACAGCAACCGATCCCGACGGCGGCTATCGTTCCCGATTCTCACACGACACAGAGATCTCCCGTCCCGGTTATTATGAAGTGATGCTGGCCGATTACGGTGTGAAAGCACAACTGACTACAACCAAACGGGCAGGAATACATAAATATACTTTCCCGAAAGAAGCGGAGAATCAGCGTATTATCCTGGATATGATACATGGTATTTACAACTACGACGGAAAGGTTCTATGGACAAGTATCCGTGTGGAAAATGATACGTTAGTGACAGGATATCGTATAACCAACGGCTGGGCACGAGCCAATTACACCTATTTCGCCATGTCTTTCTCCAAACCGGTTATCCATTACGGCTGCGATGAAAAAGCAAAAGTCGATTACCGCGGCGGTTACGGCAAGTTCAATATGAAAGAGAACTTCCCGGATATAGGCGGACGGAAGATCGTTGCTTATTTCGATTTCGATCCTGCTTCTTCGAATGAACTGGAAGTAAAAGTAGCCCTTTCCGGTGTAAGCACCGATGGCGCTTTGAAAAACCTGCATGCCGAGGCTACCGGATATAGTTTTGACCAACTGGCTTCACGTGCTGCGGATAACTGGAATAAGGAGCTTTCTGTTATCGATGCGAAAGGTACTGACGATCAGATGGCAATGCTTTATACCTCTTTGTACCATACGATGATCAACCCTTGTGTCTATACCGATGTAGATGGTCAGTATCGTGGCCTGGATGGTAATATTCATAAAGCAGACGATTTCACTAATTACACGGTCTTCTCTGTCTGGGATACCTACCGGGCTTTGCATCCGCTGTTCAATATCATCAATCGCCAGGTGAATACCGATATCGCCCGTTCCATGCTGAAACATTGCGAACAAAGTGTACATAAGGCGTTGCCTGTATGGAGCCATATGGCAAACGAGAACTGGTGTATGATCGGTTATCATTCTGTATCCGTATTGGCTGATGCCGTGGCAAAAGGCTTGCCGCTGGATAAGGAGGAAGTGTTGAAAGCAATGGTCAGCAGCTCTACCATCCCTTATTACGACGGGACGAAAGAATTGATGGAGAAAGGATATGTCTCCCTCGACCGTAGTGGTAGTGCCGCTTCGTTGACACTGGAATATTCCTACGACGACTGGACGATTTACAATACAGCCCTTTTGGCAGGAAATCGTGAAGTGGCCGACCGTTATAAGAAGCGGGCTATGAACTATACCAATGTATTCGACACCAGTATCGGTTATGCCCGTCCCCGTTATTCCGACGGACGCTGGAAAGAGAACTTCAACCTCCTGAGCACACACGGCGAAGGTTTTATCGAAGGCAATGGCCTGAACTATTCGTTCTATGTTCCTCAGGATGTAAACAATATGATCCGATTGATGGGTGGAGACAAGTCATTCATCACTAAATTGGACTCTCTCTTCACTATGCACCTGCCCGACGAATTTTTCGCCGAAACGGAAGATGTTACCAAAGAAGGTCTTTTGGGTGGTTATGTGCATGGTAACGAACCGAGCCATCATATCCCATTCCTGTATATGTGGACTACACAACCCTGGAAAACCCAGTACTGGCAACGTGAGATCATGAACAAGATGTACCGCAACAATATCGACGGCCTGTGTGGTAACGACGATTGCGGCCAGATGTCTGCCTGGTATATTCTGTCGGCGATGGGTTTCTATCCTGTTTGCCCGGGAACCGACCAATATGTATTGGGTGCCCCTTATCTGCCTTATATGAAAGTATCTCTTGAAAACGGAAAGACATTCGAAGTCAGGGCCGACAAGGTAAGCGACAAGAACCGTTACGTCAAATCCGTAAAACTGAACGGGAAACCATATACCAAAGCGTATATTACTCAACAAGATATAATGAACGGGGGAGAGCTGACCTTCGAAATGACATCTGCTCCAAACAAGAAGCGTGTCTTTGCTGAAGCTGACAAACCTTATTCTTTATCATCAAATTAAAATAACATATATATTAGACCATGAAGAGACTATTTGTTTTAGCTATTGCTCTTTGCGGCAGCTTGTTTTCGATGAAAGCTGCTGCAAAGGCAGACCTCGTGGATTACGTAAATCCGTTGGTTGGTTCTCAGTCCAAGCACTCTCTGTCGACAGGAAATACCTATCCGGCTATTGCTATGCCGTGGGGTATGAATTTCTGGATGCCGCAAACCGGAAAGATGGGAGACGGCTGGGCATATACCTATGATGCCGATAAGATACGCGGTTTCAAACAAACCCACCAACCCAGCCCGTGGATCAACGATTACGGCCAGTTTGCCATTATGCCGATAACCGGCAAAGTGGTGTTCGACCAGGATAAACGTGCCAGCTGGTTTTCCCACAAGGCAGAAGTTGCCAAGCCGAACTATTACCGTGTGTATCTGGCAGATCACGATGTGGTGACAGAGATTGCACCGACAGAACGTGCCGCCATGTTCCGTTTCACTTTCCCTGAAACTGATAAATCGTATGTGATCGTCGATGCATTCGACCGCGGCTCTTATATCAAGATCATCCCGGAAGAGAATAAGATCATTGGTTATACGACCCGTAACAGCGGTGGTGTTCCTGATAATTTCAAGAATTACTTTGTTGTTGTCTTCGATAAACCTTTTACTTATAAGGCTACGGTTGGTGACAACGAGATCCGTAAAGGTGAAACCGAAGCTCAGGAAGATCATACCGGAGCGATTATCGGTTTCTCTACCCGTCGCGGCGAACTCGTTCATGCCCGTGTCGCATCTTCTTTCATCAGTCCTGAACAGGCTGAACAAAACCTGAAAGAGTTGGGCGACCGTTCTTTCGATCAGATTGCTGATGCCGGTCGTAAGACATGGAACGAAACATTAGGACGTATACAGGTGAATGACGATAATATTGACAAGCTGCGTACATTCTACTCTTGCCTGTACCGTTCGGTTCTTTTCCCCCGTAGCTTCTATGAAGTGGATGCCAATGGAAACGTAATGCATTATAGTCCGTATAACGGTGAAGTGTTGTCTGGCTATATGTTTACCGATACCGGTTTCTGGGATACCTTCCGTTGTCTGTTCCCGTTCCTGAACCTGGTCTATCCGTCGATGAATGTGAAGATGCAGGAAGGGTTGGTGAATACGTATAAGGAAAGTGGTTTCCTTCCGGAGTGGGCGAGCCCCGGTCATCGTGGCTGTATGGTAGGAAACAACTCGGCTTCTGTTGTTGCAGACGCTTATCTGAAAGGCTTACGCGGTTACGATATCGAAACGCTTTGGGAAGCTGTTGTACATGGTGCGAACAATGTGCATCCGAAAGTATCATCTACCGGTCGTCTGGGTTACGACTATTATAACAAGTTGGGTTATGTACCTTACAATGTGAAGATCAACGAAAGTGCCGCCCGTACATTGGAATATGCATACGACGATTGGACGATCTATAAATTAGGAAAAGCACTCGGTAAACCGGAGTCTGAAATAGCCATCTTTGCCAAACATGCAATGAACTATAAGAACCTGTTTGATCCCGAAACCAAATTGATGCGTGGACGTAACGAGGATGGTACATTCCAGTCTCCGTTCAACCCGTTGAAGTGGGGAGATGCTTTCACCGAAGGAAACAGCTGGCATTATACCTGGTCTGTCTTCCACGATCCTCAGGGATTGATCGACCTGATGGGAGGAAAGTCCGGCTTTAATGCAATGATGGATTCTGTATTCAATGTGCCGCCATTGTTCGACGATAGCTATTACGGTGGTGTTATCCACGAGATCCGTGAAATGCAGATCATGAATATGGGTAACTATGCACATGGAAACCAGCCGATCCAGCACATGATCTATATGTATAACTACTCCGGTGAACCTTGGAAAGCCCAGTATTGGGTACGTGAAGTGATGGATAAACTTTATTTCGCAACTCCCGACGGCTATTGCGGTGATGAAGATAACGGCCAGACTTCTGCCTGGTATGTGTTCTCTGCCCTCGGTTTCTATCCGGTTTGTCCGGGAACTGACCAGTATATCCTTGGTTCTCCATTATTCAAGAGTGTAACATTGAATCTGGAAAACGGTAAGAAGGTCGTTATCAATGCAAACAATAACAATGAAGCCAACCGCTACATCTCTTCCATGAAGGTAAACGGCAAGAATTACACCCGTAATTACCTGACCCATGAAGACCTGTTGCGTGGCATGACGATCAATTGCACCATGTCCGGTACTCCGAACAAAACACGTGGTACGGAGGAAAAGGATGCACCTTATTCATTCTCAAAAGAAATCAAGGAATAAATATAAAATGATAAGCTAATGTGGCAATATGCCAATGTGCCAATTTAGAAAAAGGTGAATCTTTTTTATGAGGCTCTGCCTCATGCCGCAGGCTCTCTTTTGCCGTCGGTTTTTAACCGACGGATAGATTAAATGCTCTGGCTTTGCCGGATTCCTCTGTGGGTTTTAACCCCTTTGATATATAATGCTAGTCCCTGCTTTAAAGGGGCTTAAGCCCACAAAGGAAGAGGCTTTGCCTCCTGTCTTTTATATCCGTCAGCTGAAGCAGACGGCAAAAGAGAGCCTGCGGCATGGGGCTTTGCCCCATAAAAGACAATGAGACAAATAGGCTCAAAACTGCAAAGATATGAAACAACGAATATACACCTTACTCGCTATTTCCTGTTTTGTTCTGACCGCCACAGCCCAGAGTGAGAAACTGACAGATTACGTCAGACCTCTGGTTGGAACAGACGGTTACGGGAATGTCTACCCCGGTGCACAGATTCCGTTCGGCGGTATCCAGATCAGTCCGGATACAGACTCTAAATATTACGATGCGGCAGCCGGTTATAAATACAATCATACTTCCATCCTCGGTTTCAGCCTGACGCACCTGAGCGGAACGGGTATCCCCGATCTGGGCGACTTCCTGTTTATACCCGGCACCGGCGAAATGAAACTCGACCCGGGAACCCGCGAAAACCCCGATGAAGGTTACCGCTCGCGTTATACCCATGACCAGGAATGGACTTCTCCCAATTACTATGCCGTCCTGTTACAGGATTACGGTGTGAAAGCCGAAATGACAGCCGGGCTGCGCAGCGGAATGTTCCGTTTCACCTATCCCAAATCGGACAAGTCTTTCATCATGATCGACCTGAACCATACGTTGTGGCAATCCTGCGAATGGTCTAACCTTCGTGTTGAGAACGATTCGACCCTGACCGGCTACAAACTGGTCAAAGGTTGGGGACCGGAGCGCCATGTCTATTTCACCGCCGTCTTCTCCAAAAAGCTGAAAGACTTCTGTATCATGCAGGACAAGAAGCCGGTTATTTACAATACCTCCCGTTTCAGAAGCACGAACGAAGCCTGGGGAAAGAACCTGATGGCTTGTCTTTCCTTTGAAACGGAAGCCGGTGAAGAAGTCATTGTAAAAACTTCTGTCTCCGCAGTCAGCACCGACGGTGCTAAACTGAATATGCAGGAACTGAACGGGATGACCTTCGACGGCCTGAAAGAAAAAGGTATCGACTTATGGGAGCAGGAACTGGAAAAGTATCGCGTGACAGCCGACCGGAAGACAAAAGAGACATTCTATACTTCTGCTTATCATGCCGCTTTGCATCCTTTTATCTTCCAGGATGCCGACGGTAGTTTCAGAGGCCTGGATAAGAATATCGAACAAGCCAAAGGCTTTACGAATTATACGACTTTCTCTTTGTGGGACACTTATCGCGCCTTGCATCCCTGGTTCAACCTGGTTCATCAGGATGTGAACGCCGATATAGCCAACTCCATGCTCGCCCATTACGATAAAAGTACGGAGCGCATGCTTCCGATCTGGTCTTTCTACGGCAATGAAACCTGGTGTATGATCGGTTACCATGCTGTTTCCGTCCTGGCCGATATGATCGTGAAAGGTGTCAAAGGATTTGATTACGAACGGGCATACGAAGCTATGAAGACAACCGCAATGAATAAGCATTACGATTGCCTGCCCGATTACGACCGTAACGGTTATGTCCCCTTCGATAAAGAAGCCGAGTCGGTTTCCAAAACATTGGAGTATGCCTACGATGATTATTGTATTGCCCGCGCTGCCCAGGTTTTGGGAAAGACGGACGATTATACCTATTTCCTGAACCGTTCCCTCTCTTATCAGACCTTGATAGATCCGGAAACCAAATACATGCGTGGCCGCGACAGTCAGGGAAACTGGCGTACTCCGTTTGCCCCGATTGCTTATCAGGGGCCGGGATCGGTTAATGGCTGGGGTGATATCACCGAAGGCTTTACGATGCAGTACACCTGGACCGTTCCGCATGACGTACAGGGATATATCAACCTGGCGGGAAAGAAGCTGTTCGAGAAACGGCTGGATGAACTCTTTACTGTCGAGCTGCCGGACGATATCCCAGGAGCCCACGACATTCAGGGACGCATCGGCGGTTACTGGCACGGCAACGAGCCTTGCCATCATGTCGCTTATCTGTATAATTACCTGGGTAAGCCGTGGAAATGCCAGAAGTGGGTACGCGAAATAGTCGACCGTTTCTATGGCAACGAACCCGGTTCTCTGAGCGGTAATGACGACTGTGGCCAGATGTCGGCTTGGTATATGTTCAACTGTGCAGGCTTTTACCCGGTTGCCCCGTCCAGTAATATATATAATGTAGGTTCACCTTGCGTCGAGGCACTGACCATTGCCATGAGCAACGGTAAAGAGATCCGCATGACGACCGAAAACTGGTCGAAAGACAACGTGTACGTCAAGGAATTGTATGTGAACGGAAAGAAATACAACAAATCGTATCTGACATACGACGATGTGCAATCCGGTATAACCCTGCATTTCGTCATGAGCGACAAGCCGAATTACAAACGTGCTGTCTCAGCCGATGCCTGTCCGGCTTCTTTGTCCTTACCCGGCAAAACAATGCTCTATCAGAAACCTGTCAGCAAATAACTTTATTATCGGTAAATAAGTCAATATAACTTTGATATATTGATTGGAAAGATCAGCGGGACTCTATCAAATGATACTGTCCCGCTGAACTGTTTTTTTAGGGGATAACCGTATAATTGTTGATTACATTCTTTTCATAAAACTCCAATGCACATAAATTATCCGCTACGACCTCTATTGCCACCTGTCCGCCTTGCCAGGCATAAACAGAATCGATGAAGCTATCCGTCAGACGGATAGCTTCCGTCATGTTCAGTTCATTCATCCAGTGTTTGAGATCCTCCAGTTTTTGGAGGGTGACAGGCTGTATGTTGCGTAAGCCGGAGAAGGCGATGTCGGAAAGCAGGAGTTCCAATTCGGCAAGGAGGTTTTTAAGTATCATTCCATTTGAGTTTAAGAGTTAGAAATAGAAATTGTCGGTCTCTGAAGCTGTGACGATACTGACCGGGATCAATGTATCCGGACGTTTCAGGCAAACCATATACCGCTGCTTCGCTTCTGCGTACCGCTGTCCCATCTGTTCCAATCGGCGGATGGCATTCCGGTTCAGCTCGCTGTATGCCAATGAACCTTCTGTTTCGTGTTGTTCATCTGCCATCGTGAAGTACAGTTTCTGCTCGGCAGTATTGAAGTTCACTTCTGAAAGATGTGTGAACGGGACCAAGGCTAGTTGCTCCGGCTGCTTCTTGCGGAAATAATCGTACCGTTGTTCGGGGCGTATTGTCAGGTCGGATAACTCAGGGATGGCAAGTAAGGTATCCAGAGTGCTGATCGTAACCTTGTCGTCTATTTCACATTGCGTCTGCGAGGAGGACGAGAGACGGTTTTGCCTGTTCATTTTGAAATTGCGCAAAGTCAGCGTAGATGTCGATAGTCGGGCTAATGAGGTGTTGCTGCCCCAGAAACTTTGGGTCTCCAGTTGGCGTTGCATATTCTCCGGCGTGACAAGTGTTTGGGTATGCTCATAATAATCAGCCATGCTCGAAGTCAGGGTGCAGATACTCTGTTTCTCATGGTAGAAGAAATAGGCCGTAATACCGAAATATCCTGAGCGGGTCTGCCACGGATAAGCTCCCAGACCTGTAAAATGTCCGATGGGGGTTGTATAATAATCCGACCGTGTCCCTTCGATCAGTTTACTGAGCGTTTCGTTGTTCTGTGTGTTCCGTAAGATCAGCCGAAGTGTGTTATGCAACCGCGACAATGTGGCAAAGGTAGTCAAAGGCTGGAAGCCGACATGCTTGGCGAGCATATTTTCGATGTCGGAAGAGAGTGAACGGAACAAACGTGCCAGATTGCCTATCCCGCATGTCTCCAGGCGGATGGAATATTGTATGGCTGTCTCCGCCTCATTTTCCCCGCAACCGATCAACCCTTTTTCGAATATGCCGGTAATGAAGCGGGAAGCTCCCCGTAAGACGTCTATTGTCTCTTCCGTGAGTAGGGACAGTTCGGGTTGGTTGCCGTCGGATTCGGAAGATAATATTCCCTGGCTACTTAGGTATGACAGGATAGCAATCAGTTTGTGTTTGCATAATCCGCTTTCTCCGCATTTGCATACAGAACGGTTAAGGCTGTCATCTTTGGGGAAATAGACCGTTATATTTTCTGTGTTGATGGTCGCTTCGAGCATATCGCTTTCGATGAAGTCTGCCGTCCAACCATCCTGGATAAGGCGGAGCGTATCTTCAAATAGCTTTTTACCTGCCTGCTTGCGGAGCTGTGCCAGGTCTACCTTCTTCAATTCTTCCCAATCGTTGGCAGAAGACTGTCGGGATACAGTTTCCGAAACGGCTTCCTGCCTGTTCTCTTCGGTGGCGGCTTCTTCTGTTTGTTCTTCTACTTCCTTCGCGGCATAATCAGCCGCAACAAGTATTCCCATCAGGATATGCTTGCAGACTGTTTTAGAGGGACAGCTACAGGAACTTTGGGATATATTGGGATTCAGGGAGACTGTTATCTCGTCTAGCTGAACTTGCAGGTGGTCGCCTGCTACGGCCAGTTCGACCTGTCCTGTTGTTTCCAGGTCTTTCAGAGCACGTTTATACAAACCTTTGTTTGCCAGCGTAACCAGGAAGGCTTCGTTGGCGTAGGGGACGAACTGTCCGGCGGATGAATGGCATCCGTCTCCTTTTATGATATAATCTTTCCTATCCATTCGGCTAACTCTTCAGGGGTTATTGCAGCTACATCGGCACCCATACCCGCAATGGTACGGGCGGCTCGGGCATCGTAACAAGGGGTACCGGAATAGTCGAGTGCAGGCAATACAAACAACTTGCTTCCGGCTTCGATAATGTCGTGGCAGGAACGGAACATATAGCTGTAATTCGCTCCGTCGTACAGGTCGCTAACCAGTACCACGATTGTTTTCTGCGGTGCGGTAATCAGTTTCTTTCCGTATTCCAACGCCTTGTGTATGTCGGTCCCACCACCCAGTTGTACTTTCATCAGGATACCGACCGGATCGTCGAGATGGTCGCTCAAATCGACTACCGAGGTGTCGAATATGACCAGCTTGACCGAGAGGAACGGCATTTTGGCAAAGATGGAAGCCATGACGGCGGTATAGATCACCGAATCGAGCATACTGCCGCTCTCATCGACTAGGATCACGATATGCCAGGGATTGTAACGGCGTACGTTCTGGTTGAAGTAGAGGCGGTCGGGGATGATCGTGCCGTGTTCGGGACTGTAATTCTTCAGATTCTTCTCGATGGTCTGCTTGAAGTCAAAGTTCCGGAATATCTTGTAGCTTGAATTGGTGTGCGGCAGTTTCTTCCCGTAGAAAGCTTTCCGTACGTTTATTTCCAGTTTCTTCTGGATATCCCGGATGACCTGTTCCACGATCGAGTAAGCCAGTTTACGGACAGGTTCCGGCATCATATTGCGGAATGTCAGAATGTTTTTCAGCAAACCGAGGTTCGGTTCGAGTTGGCTCAGGACGGATTCGTCGGTCAGCAGCTGGGTCAGGTTGTATTTATCCAACGCCTGCTTCTGCATGATCTCGACGGTCTTTTTGGGGAATAACTTCTTTACTCTTCTCAGCCATCCCGGAACAGTCAGTACGGAACCTCCGCGGCCTCCCCGGTTCGGGAAGTCGTTGCGTATTCCCTGTTCATCGGTATATTCGCGGTTGTAAAGGAAATAAAGTGCGCCGTCCAGTTCTGCATTTTCCGGATCGAGGGGCAAGCTGCTTTCTGCAAAGTCACCCAGTATGAGTCGCCAGCGGTTGACTATTTCCTGTTTGTTATTCGGGTTGTCCATCATGCGATCCTCCATGTTTTAAGCGCTTCTGCGGCAAGGCTGTCCAGGCGCATGGCTTCTGTTATTTCTTCCTGCGAGACGGTGATGCTTCCTGTTAAGCGGGCTTCCGATACCTGGTGATATTCAGCCACCTGCTGTCCCAGTCGGCTGATCTCTGCCGAGAGGAAACCGGTAAAGGCATAACGCAGGTTCGGCAGGATAGTGAGGAAAGTCTCCCGGTCGGCATTGGCTATGACCCGGTTTATAGCTTCCAGGATATGCGGGTCGGCAAACAATACGTCGCGGGCGATCAGGAACAATCCACAGATAAATGAAGCAGCCTGTTCCGGGTGGGTAATGCTGCTTTCGAGGTAGGCTGCTATCTGTTGGCAAAAAGCAGCTTGTCCGGTTCGCCCTTCTTTATAATGTATAGCGAGGCATAAACCGAAAAGACGGCTGTTGCTGAAACTGTCGTTCAATACTTTCTCTACGGCAGCGATGAAAGCGGCGGTGTCGAACCAGCCTTTCGTATCCATCGTGAAACTGTAAAGGTTACGCATCTGTTCGCAGATCTCCTGTTCCTCTTCTTCCGTCGTGCTTTTCAGAGAAGGGATCAGAACGACGGCTCCCTTGAATGCGGTCCGTGCCAGTTCGGCAATGACGGGCTGGATATTCCCATCCATCAGTTGTTGCATGTTAGCAAGGTATAACAAGCTGTTGATCAGTTTGCAAAGGTTGATAAAATTCCCTTCGCTTTCCACTACCAGCCGGATAGTATCTTCGTATTGAAGATAGAAACCTTCTATACCCATAACCTGGACGGAGAGGAGCAGTTTTCCCAATTCCTCAGCCGTCATATTATCTTTGAAATTCTTTTCTATCAGCGAATTGCAGACCTGTGATAAGGTAGCTCCGTAGACAGACAGGTCGATCAAACGGGTTTCAACGCCCGTGGCATAACGGCATATCCATTGTTCCCGTACAAGGTTTTTATTCTTCTGATTCACATAATCGGGACCCGACTGGAGTGTGGCGAAGCCTGTCTCCAGAAACTCCATCTGATGGAGGAAGCGGCTTTTCCTGTAATGAGCCGGGTTCTTGATAATGTCGAGCGTTACTTCCTGTCGCTCGATGGTAGATGTCTTTAACCGGTGGAGCGAACACAAGGCACGGAACTCGCGTACGACGGGAGGGATGCAGTCATTATCTGCGATCTTTCCTGTCCCCATGCCGGAAAGAAGACGATACAGGAAGTCCACTTCGAAGGTCGAGGTGGCATTCAGGTCACCTTTTACGAAACAACTTCGTACACCGTCCAGCAATTCGTAAACACCTGTAGTTTGCTTGCCTCTCAATACGGCCAGTGAGCGTGCCATGTTGAGGGCATTGATCTCGTCGGGCAGCGAGATCATCTGTGTCTTACGGGCATATCGGGCTGTCTTGATGATATATTCGAGGACGGTGGAGGCGAACGGGTCTTTCTTCTGCTTTTCTATCTTTTCCCAGACTTCCTGGTAGAAAGCCGGAAAAGGCATACCGGCCGCATAACCGCTTTTACTGTCTGCTTCCTTGAAAGTATAAGGCATCAGGTAGGAAGCGACATGTTCCCGGTTGCAGGTTTTGAGCGATGGCTTTTTGTCCGATTGCAGCGCTTCCATAAGTCCGGAGATATGGAAGGCACCGGCTACTACCAATATCTTTTTATTGTCGGGTAGTGCTTTCCGTATTTCTTCTGCCATATAAGTTTCCCGTAACCGGTCTTCTTTCAGGGAGACCTCGTTTTCGGGCGTTGCCAGACGCATAAAGTAACCGAGGTGGAAGAGGTTGCGGACGAAAGCCTGCGTTTCCTGGTTGGCAGCATCCAGTTCGAAGCGGCTTTCCCAGAACTCTGCAAAACTCCGGCATCCTGCCTTACGGGCAATCATAGCCGTATAGGTATTTACTTCGTATTCTTTATTTTCGTTGTAATAGAACTGCGTCTGCGGTTCTTCCTCGATCTTGTTTATCAGACGGAGCGCATAAGGCAGGTCGATGAAACGTACCGGTGTATGGCTTCGTGCCCCTTCACGAATGGCGACCAGCTCCGGCGAATAGGCCAGGAAAGGGTAATAGGCACGATACTTTTCTTTTTCCTCGCTTACTTTTCCATCCTTGTCGTCATAGCTGTAGTAGATACAGAAGGGAGGGACCGACTGCTCGTCGGCAATGTAAGGAAGCAGTTCAGCCGAGTCCGACGGGCCTTCTATCAGGATCAGTTCCGGACGGAAACGCTCGATCGTACGTCGCAGATGCAATGCACAGGCCGGGGAGTGGTGACGTACCGGAAAGTACACCACCTGTCCTTCCATATCGAAACTACCGGTAAAGAGGCGGTCTATTTCAGCCAGGTCCGGTTGTCGTAGTATTCCTTCCATTTTCCTCCTTGTCTTTCGGCTTTCAACCGGACCACACCGTTAAAGTAATCTTTCAGTTTGGGCAGATCGTCTTTGTTCTCTTTCATCACGGCACCCAGTAGGTTCTGCACGAGCGAACGCATACTGACTGTCCCGTCCCCGTAATAATAGCCGTCCAGGGCGGACTGGTAATAAACGGATACAGCTTCCGCCGTGCTCATCACGCCCGACATCTTTTGTATCTTGGCTTTCTCGAAGGAGGTACCGTTGCGTAACTCATTGAATGTGGAAGCGAGGATATCGACCACTTCTTCCTGTATTGGCATTTCAAGGCCGTTGGCGGCGAGCATGCCTTCGCACTGGTCGGTGATGATACGGCTTTCGAGTGCCACGCTTCGGATCGGCTCTACGGTCTCGAAGTTGAAACGGCGTTTCAGGGCGCTACTCATTTCGTTGATTCCTTTGTCGCGGGTATTGGCGGTCGCTATCACGTTAAAGCCGGAAGAGGCGAAGAGCAATCCTTCTTCTCCCAGTTCGGGGATATTCAATACCCGGTCGCTCATGATACTGATCAGGCTGTCCTGTATTTCCAGCGGACAACGGGTGATCTCTTCGAAGCGGGTGATAATGCCCCGTTTCATACCAATGTAGACGGGAGAGGGGACAAGTGCTTCTTTGACCGGACCTTTGGCCAGCAGGAGTGCATAGTTCCAGGAGTATTTGATATTATCCTCGCTGGTTCCCGCCGTACCTTGTACCGTATTGGTACTGATACCGCAGATGGCGGCAGAGAGCAATTCGCTTAACATGGTCTTTGCTGTGCCCGGTTCGCCGACGAGCATAAGCCCCCGGTTGCCTGCCAGGGTGATAATGCAGCGTTCCACCAGTGCATCGTCGCCGAAGAACTTCGGAGTGATGGTGATCTGTCGTCCGTCCAGTTCGATCGGTTCCTTCTGTCCGAGGATAAAGGCACGGACTGCACGTGGGGAGAGTTGCCAGTTGGTGGGCCTGGCTCCCGTATCTTGTTTGCGGAGAGCGGCAAGCTCGTCGGCATACCGCATCTCCATCAAGGGTTTTTGTATTTTGTTATCCATAGATGTTCTTATTCTTCTTTCAATACATCAAAAATACCCAGTACGCTGCAAAGGAAACGGGCGGGAACGCTTTCGGGAGAGAGGATTACGTTGTTCTTCGGCTCGTCCTCGGTCGTTTGGTCTTCTCCCATACGGTACAAGACGACATCTCCGAGCGTTACGTCATCGTCATACTCCTGTCCCATGTACATGTATTCGAAATTCAGCAGGGCTGCAATATTCAGAAACTTGTCCACGAGGTGATAACAGGTGTAGCTTCCCGCATCCCAGACTTCTCCGCGTACCATGTTGTGCTTCCTGGCAATACCGCTTATCTTTCCTGACTTGACAATCAGACCGTTGTAACGCGTGATCTTGTTGCCATTCGTCTCTTTTTCTCCTAAAACAATTATAGGAGCGGTTAGTTGCGGGATGGGCTGTACTATTTCATAATCATCCAGTTGTTCCTTCCAGCCGGCAAGAACATCTTCTTCCAGTTCAATGGGGTGAACGAGTGTGATAGCAGCCTTTTCGGGTAATGTATATTCTTCTTCATCCACCGTATTGAATGTGCCGTCTTCCATATAACGGAACGTGCCGGTCAGTTTGTCCCCGTCGTACACACCCCATATCAGTCCGGTAGCGAAACGGTGCATGATCGGGTTTTCCACAAAGAGCGTGTTCCAGGAATCGACTGTCCAGCGGCGTCCGTTCATAAGTACTTTCTCCAGACGGTTGGTCTGTGACTGTACAGTGGCTTTGATCTGTTTCTTTAATTCGGAAAATTCTTTTTTGGCAGCCGTTGCTTTTACTGCATCGTCGTTTGCTCCGGGAGCTGGCATGGACTTGATCGTCTTTTGTTTCTCATTGTCGAAGATAGACAGCGAGAAGTCGGGCATCAGCGTAACCGTGAAGTTTCGCGGACCGTAATCGAGTATCTTTTCTCCTTCTTTGTTGAAACCCAACGTGGGGACTATCTTGTCGGAGAGTTCGTCTTCTGGTATTTCCAGTGCTTTGGCGGCAAACGTAAAGGCGGCTTTTGCTGCATTCTTTACTTGGTTGTTCGGGAACTTGACAGAGATACCGTCGATCATAACCAGTGCTACGCTTCCTCCGTTCATGGCAATGGCATTGACAACGAAGGCAGCAATGGCACCGCGTGATGCTTCGGCCCAGTCTTTCAACTGTGTTTTCAAGCGAAGGATCTGTGTGTCGGAACCGTAGATGCAATACGGAACCATGATCATCTTCTTTTTGGCTTCCGCACCGTTCTCTTTCCAGAACAGATAAATATTTTCCATCATCTGTTGGAAGTCGGGGGCGTGCAATTGTTCTACCACTTTATCGCAGGCTTTGACCTTATAGGCTTCTTCCAGGCTCAGGTATTCGGAAAGGATATAACGAGTGACGATGGCCGGTGCTTTCTCCGCCATATCGGCAAAGCGGACATCGGTGAACATGTCTTCGGGTATCCAGGCGATGAACTTTTCATTGTCGTTGTCGAAGTTGTCGTTGCAGTATTCGACGACGCTTTCTTTCGTGAAGGTGAAGTCGGCACCGAACTTCCGTTCGTTATCCCAACGTTTGATGATGCGCTTTCCGGCAGCCAATGCGTCTCCTTTCAGTTTGGGCAGGCTTGATTCCAGCAATGGGCGGGTTGCTTCTTCGTGGCCGTTTATCAATTCTTCGGCTGTTTTGCGGAGTATCTTCGATTTATTGGATAATAATCCGATGAGCGGTTTGATATCGGTCAGTTTGCAGGTGCCGTAGATCATGTCGAGCCAGTTTTGTGTCTCTTCGATCGACAGTTCGCCGCTGTTTAATAGATCCAGTGCGGTTGACTGGTTGTCGATGATATCTTCTTTTTCCAGTGTATCCTGCATCCGGTACGGGTTATAGGCATAGGCTTTGAAGACTTGGGCGTACGTGAAATTGCTTGCCGTGTTCAATAGAAGCTGCAGACTTTTACGGGATGGGCGGTTCAGCCATTTTTTCCGTGTCTCAAGGAAAATATAAGCCGTAAGGATTGGATTGTTTACCGTGACACTTGTACGAATCTGGATCATTAATATATTGATAAATCGCTTGGCAAGTTCCGACTGTTCGTATAAAAGGGCCAAAGCTCCGATCATTAGGCCCGGAGCATTTCCTCCGTAGTTATATCCGAAGTTACTGCAAAGTTTTAATCGGTTTTCCCAGACAGTCTGCGGAGTGGATTCATTCATGGCTGCCGAGATCAGGTTGTCGGCATTGCCTAAAGATTCTCCCAGAATATTCAGCATGCAACGGGCCTGCAGCTCCTTACTTGTAGCCAGTTCTTCCGTTCCCTCGCCATTCTCTAAAAGGATTGCCAATAGATAAAGGCTGTTTACCGCTTGCTGGACGGCAGTTGTTTCTGCCAACATCCGGTAGACAGTCATGAACAGTTCTTTGTTCTCTTTATACAATGTGTGAAACAGGGAGGGTTTGTCTATATCGTTATCTTCGGTCAGGACCAGATAGTAATATATGTCCAGCGGTGCCTCGATCGATTGCAGGAATGCGGGCATTTTATGCGGGTTGAGATGATAGAACAACGCGCGTGCCGAGATCTTATCTTTGAGGGAGTGGAGTAAACGCTCCTTTAACTCGGGGCTGAACTTATAGCTGAAATACAGGATATATGTAAAGCTCGGACCGGAATATTTGCCGGTTAAAGCCGTCAACACCGGCAGATAACGGGCATATTTACCGGCATCCTGCTCCAATAACAGTATCATCAGATATAATGCCAGATACAGTTCATGGTTGCTGTTTCGTTGTTCCTCCAGTTCTTTCAGCTTGTTGGAAAGAAGTTGGTCGGCAAAAGCCTCCGATTCTGCCGGGCAATATTTAAGCAATATCTCTGCTATTTCGTATAATTCCGGGCCTTGTGCTTTGTGACGGCTTACCGACTCTTTGATTAAGTTCTTGAAGTCGTGGCCGTAGCCGATACGCAGGCAGAGTTCCAACTCGTCTTTCAAGTCCCATTTGTGGATAGGTCCGTCACGGCGTATCTTTGAGATGATAACTAACATGCGGCGTGCCAGTTCTGCATTTTCTCCGTTCAGCTCCTGTAGGAGCCAACTATCGTAACTGGCATATATTTTGGGGCCCGAAATAATCACTTCGGGTGCCTGGTCGATCTTCTCTTCCAGATATTCATATACTTTAGGGGTAAAGGCGCATTTGTAATATCCTTGCTCATAGATCCTGGACCATTGTTCGAGCATTTGTTCTTTTGTCATGGTATCTTTAAAGTTTGCTTTGATTTAATATAAAAGCAAATGTATAAAAATATTTTGTAATGCGTTATTTACTCATGCCCATTCGTCCCCCTTTCTTCCAGCTTTTCCCTTTCTTTCTTTGTCAGGCTCCCGACCACGATCTCATACGATTTCTTCACCAGCTCTTTAATCTTCTGATCCGGCACATCCTGATTGAAATAGACACTGATCCAATACTTCTTGTTCATGTGCCATCCGGGCGTAATGCCTGCATAGCGTCCTTGCAGTTCCCCCGATTCATCCGGATTGCATTTGATACAACAGAAATCAAAGACCTCGATATTAACAAAGCAAAACCATTTATCCGAAATATAGAAACACAAGACGTCCCGACTGTACTTATCAGCCACATTGGGAAACGGCATCTTCTCATGCACTCCTTTCAATGAAAGACAGTATTCTCTGAACTCTTCGATATTCATATCAACATGTCAAGGTAATTTTCATATTCATTTCACATTCGTCCAGTTTTCGATATTGCGCTCTTCGGCACTGAAATTGGCACCAACTTTGATTAGTTGGCGGCCATCGGACTGGTAAGGGATGAGATAGCCCTTATCGTCGATCTGGCGGAGGGCTTCTTCTACGGTGCCGTCGAGTTTGAACTCGAAGACGTAGATGTAGTCGCGGGTTTTCACCACGGCATCGGTACGACCGCGGGCACTGCGCACTTCGGCCTCTGTGAACTGTCCCATAAGCTTGAAGACGAGATAGAAGACGGCCTGATAGTGGCGTTCGGTCTTGTCATTCAGTTCGTAGGGAATATCGGCAAAGAAGGTACGCAGGCGCTCCATAAAGGCATCGACGTCCCCCGATTCAAGTTCTATGACGAATCTACTGATATAGAAGGGACTTTCGGTAGAGGGGATAGCAGTGTAAAAGGGAACGATAAAGCTGAGGAATCCGTATTTTACCTCTTCGTTTGGGAATCCCAGGGTGTAAAGACGGAATTCTTTGTCATAGTCTTTAATCGTCAGGTAACCGCTTTGATAGATCACCGGGATGGGACGTTGCACGTCGGCTCTATAATCGGCAAAACCATCGACTGCCATTTGTACGCCGTCGATGTCGCGCAGGTCGTAGTCGGTCTTTTTCAGCAGCTCGACGAGAAAGGTCGGGGTTCCGGTCTTAAACCAGTAGTTGTCGAATTGACTTCTGTCCAACACATTCAAGACGCTGAAGGGGTTGAAGATACCTTCCTGCCCAAACATGAAATGGTAACCGTCGTAGAGGCGTGTCATGGTTTCGCGTGTCTTTTCGGGAGTGAGGTCGTTGTCTTCGGCCAACTCTTTCAGTTCGGGTTCGAAATTGTCAGCTATTTCTTGCCAGGTGAGGCCGCAAATCTCGTTATAGCGCTTGTCCATACTGATATCGTTCAGCTGGTTGAGGTCGCTGAAGACGCTGACCTGGCTGAATTTGGTGACGCCTGTCAATAGATAGAATCTCAGATATTGGTCGGCACTTTTCAGTACGCCGTAGAACGCTTTCAAAGTATCCTTGTAGGCTGAATGGAGTGCTTCTTTATGCAGCGATTGTAATAGCGGCTTGTCGTATTCGTCAACTAGGACAACGGCGGGGTGGCCTGTTTGCTCGGCAGCACGGCGTATCACCCCTTTAAAACGAAGGGAAAGGGTTGTTTCATCCTTCCCTTTTCCGTAGATTTCTTCCCATTGTGTCAGTTGATTGCTGAGCAGGGCGTCCAACTGTTCGGGGGCGTCGAACTTTTCGGCATTCAGATCTATATGCAATACCGGATAGGCAATCCAGTCTTTTTCCAGCTGCTCGATGGCAAGTCCTTCGAATAGCTCCTTTTGCCCTTTGAAGTAGGCCTCGAAGGTCGATATCAGCAAGCTTTTGCCGAATCGCCGTGGACGGCTCAGAAAATAAGAACCTCCGCTGTTGGCCAGTTCATAAACAAGGGCTGTTTTGTCGACATACAGGAATTGATTGTCGCGGATCTTTTTGAAACTCTGCACCCCGATCGGGAATTTGCGTAAGATTGATCTAGCCATAGTTGTACTGCTTTATAAAGTAGCAAATATAGTTATTTAATTTGAATTCTGCCGCAGGTTGCTGCCGGCGCATTTGTCTATGCGGGTGATATTTCGTCTGCCTGCGGCGGCAACGAATACACCCTGTGTGTCCGGTATCCCATCTGGATCACTACTCCATCCTTCGTAAACTGTTTCATATCCTCCGTAGCCCGGTAGCGGCTGCAACCGTTTAGCGACGCATAATCCGTCAGATTGATATACGGATTGTTTTGCAGGTATCTGAGCATTTTCTTTTTCCGGTCTTCCTGTTCGTTGGAAGTCACATTTTCCCTTTTGACTTTTATCGGCCGCTCCTTATTGACCAATGCTTTCAATCGTTTGGAACAACGGAAATTTACCCCGTCCGCCCTCGCAAAGAAGACAGTCCGGCCTTTCTCATCCGTTTTCTGTAACGTTTTGAGGGCAGGGGAGAAGTGCCCCAATCCTTCCAGTTCCACACAATATCCGTTGGATAAATTCCTTCCGATATAAGTGATTAATGCCTCGATCGCTCCTTTCACATCTGCCGAAGTGAGGGTACTCGAATCAGAGAGGTATTCACAGACGTCTTCCATTCTCATGGTCCCTTTGGATATAAGCCGGGCGCAAGACTGTTGCTCCTTGCCGCTGGTGTTAGGGGCCTTGTATACTCCGAATTTAATTCTTCCCATAATCGCTTAATTTTAGTACTGATATAGTTGTTATTACCTCGGATGTATCTTAGACAAGGTGCGTCCGAATCTTATTTATCTGCCTATATAATCTGTTGCCGACGCTGTCGACAATATTGTTGACACTGTCGAAAGCTTTGCCGACACTGTCGTTTATTTTGCCGACAGTGTCGGCAACAACTTCCCTGCCTTCCAAAGATAATAAATATAGGGATGAAAAGCAAGAGAATCCAGGTTCATTTGTGTGTGGAACCGAATAAATTCCATAATGTCTGGCTAGTTTAGAAGTATATATTGCATTCAGGTGAAGAAGTGAACGGATTGAATAAAAGGCATTTTGACTGTGAATGTTTTTTCATCTTTCGCTACCTCGATCGCTTTGCCGTAAAGGGAATATTGGTGTTGCAGGTTTTTTAGTCCTGTGGCGTTGCTGGCTACGTAATTGCGTAGCTGGAGGTTGTTGGAGACGGTGATGGTTTCGTTTTCTATTCTTATTTGGATGATTAATGGGGATTTGCTTGTGCTGATGTTGTGCTTCAGGGCGTTCTCGACGAGCATTTGTATGCTGGCAGGGATGACGTGGCATGTCTGGCAGTCCTCTCTGTTTTCGATTTCGACCTGCAGGGTGTCGCCGAAACGAATCTGTTCCAGGTATAGATAAGAGTCGACAAACGACAGCTCTTCTGCCAATGTCACCGTAGGCCGTTCGTGAGTAGTAAGCAAATAGCGGTAGACGTTGGAGAGCTTCTTGGCGAAGAGGTTTGTCCGGGCTGCATCCTGATAGGCTAGCGAAGCCAGGATATTAAGACTGTTGAAGAGGAAATGAGGATTTATCTGGTTTTTCAGGACCTGAAATTGATATAAGGCCTTTTTCTTCTCGATGGTTGCCAGTTGCTTCTCGTGCTCAATCTGTCGTTTGTGATAGAAGAATATTTCGATGAATAAGACAATGATGCTATTCCATAATATAATAGGAAGGACACTCTTCATCAGATTAAATTCATGTGAGCGGAATAGGCTTATTAAATAGTTGGCGGCGCCGGACAGTATGGCGATGAACAGGGCCGTCAGCAGTATGTCGGAGATGATGTGTATGCTGGTTGTCTTCCGCTTTCTTTGTTGGGAAAGGCTGACTATCTTGTAGTCTATCACTCCGATGAGGAAGCAGACAGGCATGTTGTATACGAAGTTCTGGATTATCTTTTGTGAGTTTTCGTTGCCAGACAATATTGCAAATGTGAGAATGCACATCAATAAGGATGCGGCAATCAGCAATACGAACAGTAGGATTGTCTTTTTCTTTTCCATAGCATATCTGTTATTGAGTGTCGTCTATCCATTTCAGAAAGTCGCTGATACGGTTGCGGCTGACTGTTATCTGATGAGGGCATTCCGGTTGGAAAGATAGTTTTAACCGGCTGGCAAAGTATTTGGATATCTTTTTGATGGACTTGATGTTTGCGATGCAGTTGCGCGATACGCGGAAGAATCGGTCCCTGTCAAGTCTGCTTTCCAGTTGGTCCAGCGAGTAGTTTATGATGTGCCTCCGGTTGGTGAACAGGTGGAGGAAGGTATATTTGTCTTCACTGTAAAAGAAGGCAATCTCGTCTGTCTCTGCATATTGAAAACAATCTCCCGTTTGGATTAGAAAACGGTTTTTCTTGTTGCGGTCCAGATAGGTGACTTCCAAACTTTTGTAAGCTGGGCTGTCGTAGCGCAACAGATGATTGCGTTCGAACTTACATAAGGCGGCGTCGAGCTCCTTTTCTTCTATGGGTTTTAAAAGGTAGTCGATGCTGTTTGTCTTGAATGCTTTAAGCGCATATTCGTCGTAGGCGGTAGTGAAGATGATGGGGAGGTCGACAGGATGTTGCTCGAATATCTCGAAACTGAGTCCGTCGGACAGCCGGATGTCTGTAATCATCAGGTCGATTCTGCCTTGCCTAAGCAGCAGGATAGCCTGTTCGATGCTTTGTGCCCAGCCGGTCATCTGATAGTCCGGGCGTAGTATTTGCATCATTCGCTTGATTTCTTCGTAAGCCAGCCGTTCGTCTTCTATTAATATATAATTGGTCATATATAGTTTGTTGAATAATAATCTTTTCCAAAAATACGATATTTAGTCAGAAACCGTAACGTATTCCTGCCATAATATGGAATGTCCTGTTGAAGTCCCAGCTGTTCTCTCCTTTGAAACTGCTGGCGAATCCTTTCAGACTTCGGTCTGATATTTTGACGGAGTTGTACATTTCCAGACCTATTCCTGCGTATGCCGATATCTTTTGTCCGATCTTCAGTTCGGGACGCAGGTAAGACCTCAGCCGGGTTGCTCCGTATATTTTATCTTTACCGTCCAGATTCATTACGGCTGATAGTCCGTCGATATCGAGGAAGACCAGGCTTAGTCCGAAGTGCTTGCTCATTCGTTTGGTAGCAGCTATTTTCATTCTGCCAGCTATCTCTACGTCGATGTCGATGCTGCCGTTGGTCTGCCATTTAAGGAAGGACATGGGCATGATGAGCGGAAGGCCGTATGAGTTGGTTAGTCCGACACCGACTCCGATGTCGAGATTGCCCTTTAACTTGTAGGCAAAGATGAGGGCGCCGTTAGCCAGTAGACTTTTGAAGGAAATTTGGTCGGGAGAGGAATAGATGCCGGCTCCGAACGAAGCTATCAGATACCATTTGTCTGAAATGGGGCGCGTGTGGGAGAGGTTGAAGCTGGTATTGAGTATGCGTTCAGGATTTATTTCGGCTGCTTCCTCTTTGTTGTTGAGGAGAGCATACGAACAACTCAATGTGCCGGACCATGCGATAGGCTGGCCTTTGTCGTTTTGTTTTACGGAAAAAGGAAGTGTGTATCGACCGGAGAGTTGCAGCTGGTTGCCGGAACCGCATCTGTTTTCGTCTTTGTCGAGAAATGAACGGGAGGGCGTGTAGCCGGTTTCTATATATCCTTGTGCCATAGTAGTATAAGGTAAGAGGAACAAGAATAGGGAGGCCCAGAACAATTTGAATAGTGTCATGTATTTTTCTTTTAAATATTATAATGAATAGTGTCAGTCTGTTGGGCGCAAAGGTAGGCGAGTGGAGTCCTGTGGTTCAATTGTTTTCGGATGGAGTGCTGTTTGAGTTGGTTGAAATGCGTAATTGAGAGGATGAGCGTTTCTATCTTCAAAATGTCTTCAATATTCCCTCTTAGTTTTGTCGCAAAAAAACGAGAGATGAAGACGTTATTGATTGGTTTGGGGCTTAGTTGTTACCTGCTTTCAGTAAAGGGACAACAGGTTTCGTATACATTGGATTATTATCTGGAATCGGCGCGGGAGAACAGTCCTCTTATTCAGGATTATAGGAATCAGAAAGAAATTGAGGTTTATGAACGACAACGGCTGAAAGCATTATACACTCGTTCGAAGGTAACACTGAACGGAGATTACCTCTTTGTTCCTGTCATCTCGAAGGATAACGGGAAGACTTCTTTTGAATGGAATCCGCAGGATGGGGTCGATTATTATGGTTATGATCTGGGACAGAGCAGTGGTCATTTTCAGGCGGGAGTGACCTGGACGCAGCCGTTGCTGGGGCACAGTGCCTATAAAGTAGCTGGCGAGCAAGCACGGATGAATACGGAGATACTGAACGATAAGATGCATCTGGAGCAACATCAGTTGGAGCGGGTGGTAACGGAACAGTATCTTCTTTGCCTGCTGGATAGTAAACAGATAGCCTTTGCCGATTCTGTCGGACAACTGCTCGACCGTCAGGCTGCCGTTGTCCGGTATCTGGCGGAAAGCGGTCTGGCAAAGCTTTCGGATTTGCAACTGGTGACGATAGAACGGCAGAGTAATCAGGACATGGAGATCGCTTCGCGGCAATCTTTTTATACGCATTTGATGGATTTGAATATGCTGTGCGGTATCAAAGATACTGCGGTGGTTTTGTTGGAAGAACCGGCTTTGACGCTACGGCTGCTTCCTGCCGCTTCGTCGGCCTTTATGGAGCAATACCGGTTGGATAGCCTGAACACACTTATGTCTCTGCATTCGTTCAACGTACAATATAAACCACAGCTCCATTTGTTTGTCGACGGAGGTCTGCGTATCTCGGAGTTTGTTTCCATGCAGAAGCATTTCGGGATGAGTGCGGGGCTTACCTTTTCATGGACGTTGTATGACGGCAAACAAAAACGGCTGATGGAGAAGCAGGCGCGTGCCCGTATGAACAGCATCGCTTTCTATAAAGATAATTTCAATATGCAACAGGAGTTACGCAGGCAACAATATCTGACGGAACTGAAGACCTACGGGGAAAGGTGCCGGTTGTTGCAAAATCGTCTGGCGGAATACCGGCAGGTACTTGCGGGCTACAGGAAAGAGATGCAGGCAGGCGAATTATCTGTCATCGATTATATTACCGTGCTGAGGAACAGGATAGAAGCAGAAAAAGAATATATATTACTGGAGACAAACCGTCAATTACTCATCAATACTTTTAATTACTGGAATTGGTAATAAATATCATATCTTATGAAATGTATCGTATTATTACTGGCAATATGCCTGACTGCCTGCGGGCGGTCATCCGGCGATGCGGAGACTTCCTATGAGAAGCCCTGGACATCCGTTACGCTGACACATGTTACACCCGGCAGGATCAGGAACGAAATCGTACTTTCCGGTACGACTGTCTATCAGAACAAAACGATAGTTACGGCTCCTATCCCTTCCTTTATTTCTGAAGTAAATGTACAACCCGGCATGAAGGTAGAGGCAGGTCAGCTTCTTTACAAATTGGAAAGCAAGGAACACCGTGCCTTGTCCGGTGAACCGCAGGAAAACAGGTTGGGGATGGTGGCTGTCAGAGCGGCTGCCTCCGGAATCGTAACGTCTGTGATGCAGCAAACAGGCAGTTTCGTTGCCGAAGGGACTGCCCTTTGCACGCTTGCCGATCTGAACAGCCTGGTCTTTGAGTTGAACGTGCCTTACGAACAAAGCCGTTATATTATACCGGGGAAGACCTGTACGATCGTATTACCGGATGCGACGGTCTTGAAGGCTGTTATCCGGACTCCGCTGGCGACGATGAACACCGCTTCGCAGGTCCAGCAGGTAGTGGCCCACGCTCGTTCGTCTTTCTTGCCTGAAGGATTGACTGTCAAAGTGCTGGTGGATACCGGACATACCGGAAATGAAATCAGGCTTCTGCCTAAAGCAGCCGTACAAAGCGATGAGATGCTGACCGGTTATTGGGTGATGAAGCTGGCAGACGATAGTACTGCTGTCCGGATTCCCGTAATCATAGGAAATAGTTCAGCGGACAGTATCGAGATAGTATCCCCTTTGTTTTCTGCTTCCGACCGCATTGTCCTGAGCGGCAGTTACGCATTGGAAGACAGTGCCCGTGTCGTTATCCTCAAATAGAAAGCAGCAATGAACACAATACAGAAAAGAAGTTTTCATCAGCTCTATAGCAAACCGATCCTCTTTTTCGGTTTATTGTTGCTGATGGCCGGTATCTTTTGTTATACCCGTATGCAGACGAATCTGTTTCCGGAAGTGTTGTTCCCGCGTATTACCGTCATTGCCGATGCGGGGCAGCAGCCGGTAGACAGGATGATGATTACCGTGACCAAACCTCTGGAAAGTGCAGTAAAGAAAGTGCAGGGAGTAACCGTGGTGAAAAGCAGCACCAGTCGGGGCAGTTGCGTGATCGAAGTGTATTTTAACTGGGGACTGGATATCTACGCACTCAAGACTCAACTGGAGAGTCGGATTAACGAGATAAAGAGTTTCCTTCCGGCAGGGATTGTCATTTCTGCCGAGGCGATGAACCAGTCTTTGTTCCCGGTGTACGGTTATACGCTGGAGAGTAAAACACATAGCCGTATCGCGTTGCGGGATGTGGGGAATTTGATCGTGCGGCCTGTCTTTTCACAGGTTAAAGGGATCAGCAACGTGGTCGTGAGAGGCGGGAAGGCTAAAGAGTTTGTCGTTATTCCGGATGCGGTACGGATGTCTTCCCTCGGCATCACTCCGGAGTTGGTAAAAAGTGTCTTTGAACAGACTAACTTTGTGCTGGGCAATGGGAATGTGGCGGATTATAACCGTTTGTATCTGACCCTGACCGATACCCGTATCAATGATATGCAGGAACTGGAGAACACGATCATCTGCAACGACGGTGTCCGTACGGTCCGCCTGAAAGATATCGCCCGTGTGGAAGTGCAGGAACAACAGGAGTTTCTGAAGATCAATGCCGGAGGGAATGATGCCGTACTGATCGACCTGGTCAAGCAGCCGGGAGTCAACCTGCTCGAATTTGCCCGGGATGTGGATGTTCGGGCAGATGAGGTCCGGGCACAGCTTCCCGCAGGCTATGAGTTGAAACCTTATTACAATCAGAGTGCTTTTGTCGGCGACAGCATACATAGCGTTATAAAGACGATTTATGAAGGATTGTTCCTCGCCATTGTAGTTATGATTCTTTTTCTGTGCTCCTGGCGTGCGAGTCTGGTGGTTATGCTGACTATTCCGGTGACACTGGCTTTTAGTATTTTACTGGTTTATCTGGCTGGTATCACGATCAATATCATGTCGTTGGGAGCCATAGCCGCTTCTGTTGGACTGATAATAGACGATGCGATCGTTATTATCGAACAGATTTACCGGGAGCATGAAGAGCGTCCCGGAACCGACCGGTTTACGGTTGTCCGGCATGCCATACGGAATCTGTTTCCGGCAATGGTCGCTTCTTCGCTGGCTACCATCGTGATTCATTTCCCGTTCCGGCTGATGAGCGGGTTGGCGGGAAGTTTCTTTAAAGAGTTGTCCGACACGATGCAGTTGACGATGGTGGCTTCGTTTCTGGTGACCTGGCTTTTGCTTCCGGTCTTTCATCTGATGATCGGCTATAAAAAGGTATTCGGACCGAAGCGGGCAGATGCTCCGGCCGATAATAATATGGAAGAGAAAGCCGTTCATAAAGTTCACAGGCTTACCGTACTTTACGGCAAACCGTGGATTGCCGTCTGCTTTGTCCTTTTTCTGGCAGGGAGCGGATGGTTCGCTTCTTCACGACTGACTACCGGTTTCCTGCCTGATCTGGATGAAGGGACGATCGTGCTCGACTATCATTCTCCCTCCGGTACGGATATTGAAGAGACTGATCGTCTTTGTCGGCAGATGGAAAAGATTATTCTGGCGCATCCCTATGTGGATACTTATTCCCGTCGTACTGCTTTGGGGATGTCTTTCAAGACGCGTCCGAGTAATTTCGGGGATTATCTGATCCAACTGAAGAAGATGAGGACGAAGACGACGCCGGAGGTGATCAGTGACCTCCGTCACTCTCTTTCTTTAGCTGTTCCGGCCATGACCATTGACTTCGGGCAACGTATTTCCGATCTGCTGGGTGATCTGATGAGCACACCCAAACCCATTGAAGTGAAAATATTCGGAAATGATTATGCTACTTTGCAGGAGCTGGCAGCCCGGGCGGAGGAGGTGATGAGAACTGTGCCCGGCGTAGTGGATATCGATAACGGGCTGATTCCTGCCGGAGCTTCCCTGGTTTTTATCCCTGACCAGGAACGATTGTCGCAATTCGGTATCTCGTTGACAAACTTTCAGGAGCAACTGGCTGCATATACAGGGGGTGTTCCGTTGGGACTTCATGCAGACGTCATTGAGCCTAACCCGGCGCAGGCGGCTATGACCGGTGGTTTACAGATCGGTTCTATTCAGGAGGGAGAACAGATGAGGCGTATCTTGTTGCGTTTTACCGACTTTGCGGACAACTCACCCGAAAAGCTCCGTAACCAGTTGATTTTCCTTCCCGACGGAAGTACGCGCCCGCTTTCTTTCTTTTGCCGGGTAACAGTCATTCCCGGTGAAATAGAACAACGGCGTGAAGACCTGAAAAGTAACATCACCCTGACTGCACGCCTGGAAAATCGTGATCTGGGTAGCGCGATGGGTGACCTGCAACAGGCGTTTGCCCGGCAATTGACGTTACCTGCAGGTTGCAGCCTTGTCTACGGAGGCGCTTACTCCGAGCAACAGCAATCGTTTAAAGAGTTATTGCTGATTCTCGGTCTGGCAATTTTGTTGGTGTTCGGTGTACTTATGTCCCTGTTCCGGCAGTGGAGGATTTCATTGGCTGTGTTGTTTATCTCGGTAACGGGTATCTGTGGTTGCCTGCTGGCATTGTGGGTGACAGGTGTTCCGTTGAATGTCAGCAGTTATACGGGGATAATTATGATTGTCGGTATTATTGCGGAGAACTCTATCTTCACGGTCCATCAGTATCGTATGAACCGGAAAGCCGGTGGCGATGTGGCGGGATCTGTCAATTATGCCATCGCTTTGCGTATCCGTCCCAAACTGATGACGGCCATAGGGGCGATCCTGGCACTGATGCCGTTGGCTCTCGGTATCGGTATGGGGGCACAGATGCAGCAACCGCTGGCTGTAGCCGTCATAGGAGGGTTTGTTGCCGGGCTGCCGTTGCTGCTGATCGTTCTGCCGAGCCTGATGATGTTAATTTATAAACGGTAAAAAGAATTCTCAGGAAATATGTAAATTTGTCATATCCTAATCAGTATGTATTATGTGGAAATATTATGCGCTTCTATCGGCTCTCTTTGCTGCCTTAACGGCTATATTTGCGAAAGTGGGTGTCAAAGGAATTAATTCAGACCTGGCGACGGCTATCCGGACGTTGGTTATTTTGTTGATCACGTGGGGGATCGTATTCTTTGGTAATCATGTCGGTGAGATAAAAGAGATCAACCGGCATACATGGACTTTCCTTATCCTGTCGGGGATAGCGACGGGGCTGTCCTGGTTGTTTTATTTCAAGGCGATACAGGAAGGGGATGTTTCACGTGTGGCTCCGATCGACAAGCTGAGCGTTGTTCTCACGATCTGTCTTTCTTTCCTCTTTCTGAAGGAACCTGTAAGTTTGAGAGTGATTATCGGCGGACTGCTGATAACCGGTGGAAGCATTTTAATGATTGTGAAATGAAACTGTTGATCATTGAAGACGAACGGGAATTGTCCGGCAGCATTGCCGGCTTCCTCAATTCCGAGAACTATTTGTGTGAGCAGGCTTTTACTTTCGGGGAAGCGATGGAGAAAGTCAATTTATACGATTACGACTGTATCCTGCTGGACCTGATGTTGCCCGGAGGCAACGGTTTGGATGTCCTGCGGGAGATAAAACGGCAGAACAATCCGGCCGGAGTGATCATCGTTTCAGCGAAAGACTCTCTGGATGATAAGGTGAACGGTCTGAAGATCGGGGCTGATGATTATCTGGCCAAGCCTTTCCATCTGCCTGAACTGAGTATGCGTATTTATGCTATTATCCGCCGCAGGCAGTTTTCAAGCAGCAATACGTTGTCTAGCAACGATATCAGTGTCGACTTGTTAAGCAAGGAAGTCCATGTAAAGGACCGGATAGTGGTTCTGACCAGGACAGAATATGAGTTGTTGCTTTTCTTTATCGGAAATCGTAACAAGGTGATCTCTAAAAGTGCCCTTGCCGAACACCTGAGCGGTGATATGGCAGATATGCTGGATAACCAGGATTTTGTATATGCCCATATCAAGAACCTGAAGGCCAAGCTGGCGGAAGCCGGTGCGGACGATTGTATCAAGAACGTGTATGGAACCGGATATAAATGGATCGAATGAAAAGTCTGTTACATAAAAGCCTGACGCAGTTTATCGTCTGTGCAGCTGTGTTGTTGTTGCTTGCTACTCCTTTGTTCTATTATCTGACGAAGTATTTTTATGCCGAGGATCTGATAGATATAATAGAGGCGGTAGAGGCGGGAAATCCGTTGCCGGCAATGGATCTGGAGAGGGATCTGCTGGTCGGAGTGGTTCTGCAGTTTGTGTTGATCACCGGTGTGTTGAGTATTGCCCTTGTCCTGATGATGAGGCTTATTTCCAAGCGCCTGTGGATACCTTTCGACGATACGCTCCGGCGTATAGAAAGATTCTCTCTCGAAGGAGGAAGTATTCCCCGGTTTATGCCGAATGACACACAGGAGTTTACCCGGCTGAATGCCGCCCTTACCCAGCTGATGAAAAAGAACCTGGAGAGTTACCGTTTGCAGAAGGAGTTTACGGAGAATGCTTCGCACGAACTGCAAACCCCTTTAGCTGTGTTTCAAAGCAAACTGGACCTATTGTTGCAGCAGTCCGATATGACGGAAGAACAGGCGGAGATCGTCCAGAGCCTGTATGAAGTGACGCGCCGCCTGTCCCGCCTGAATAAAAACCTGTTGCTGCTTGCCCGTATCGAGAACGATCAGTATAAACAGATGGAAGAGATGGATGTGGCGCGGACTTTGAAAGAAATGTTGCCTTTACTGGTAAAGCTGACGGAAGGGATAACGGTGCATACGGATCTCGGAGCTCTTCCGGTTCAGGTAGAGGCCAACCGGACGTTATTGGAAAGCCTGATAAATAACCTGATTATAAATGCTGTACGTCATAATGTGAAAGACGGGGAAATCTTTATTTCCGTAACGGATCGCCGGCTGACCATCGCGAATACGTCGGCGGAGGCGGGTTTGGACGAGCAGTTGTTGTTCAGCCGTTTTTACCGTCCTTCGGAGAAGGTGCAGGGGAACGGTTTGGGGTTGGCTATCGCAAAGGCTATATGTGAATATCATGGTTGGCATATACATTATATATATAAGGAAGGTTTGCATCGGTTTACCGTATCTTTCGACAAGAAGGAAGTAGGCTGACCAAATTCAAATTATCTACAAAATTGCTTTCTAGTTTTGCTGCCGTCATTCATAGTTATATTCAATGATGCGTAGCAAACTATTCTTTTTATTCTTATTATCTGTCTCTTGGGGTGTGCATGCACAGGTCGATACTGTAAAGATCTTTCCCCGGGAGAGTGGCTTTCAGCGGACTATAAACAAGGTAACTTCTTCGCGGGCTTATCAGATGACTTATATCGGTGTCCCGCTTGTTGTCGGAGGGTTGATCGTGAAAAGTGAAGACGACCATTTCCGGCAGTTGAGGAATGCTTATCTGCCTGCGTTCAGCCGCCGTTACGATGATTATACCCAATATCTTCCGGCTGCCGTGATGCTGGGAATGAAAGCGGGAGGCGTGGAAAGTCGAAGTTCGTGGGGACGGATGCTGGTTTCGGATGCTTTTTCCGCTGTGATCATGTCGACGGTGGTGGGGCAGTTGAAAGTTCATACCAAAGTGATGCGTCCTGATGGTTCCAACGATCATTCTTTTCCTTCCGGCCATACGGCAACGGCATTTATGACGGCGACAATGATGAGCAAAGAATATGGTTTCAAAAGTCCGTGGTATAGTATCGGGGCTTATTCGGTGGCTACTGCGACCGGGCTTACGCGGATGGCAAACAACAAACATTGGCTGAGTGATATCCTGGCAGGGGCCGGTTTCGGTATCCTGTCGACGGAGTTGGGATATTTCTTTGCTGACCTGATATTCAAAGAGAAAGGGCTGAACCGTTCCGCTTCTTCTGAGACATTCGATCGTTTCCATGTTCCTTCATTTCTGGGGCTTCATCTGGGGCTTAGTGTTATTCCCGGCGAGTATCGCTTAAATGGTCATTCCCGGATGAGTTTTTCTTCCGGTAGCAGTGCCGGTGTCGAGGGAGCCTGGTTCATCAACCCGTATGTCGGGTTCGGCGGAAAGTTCACGGCAGCGAATATGTCTGTGATCTTGAATGAGGTAGCCGAAGACGAGTCGTTGGATTGGATAGCGGGATATGCCGGAGCATACTTCTCTTATCCGTTGGCTTCCCGTCTGTTGGTCGGTAGTAAGTTGCTGGCCGGATACGGTCACTATTCCGCGTGTGACCTGTCGACCGTGACGATCGGTAATAGGGGCGGTATGAGTATGGAAACGGGTGGTTCGATGACGTTCCTGGCTAAACAGAATCTGGGGGTAAAGTTCTTTCTGGATTACAATTTGACGCCGGCGGCTGCCCCATCCGATAAGAAGTGTACACAGATCCTTACGGTGGGGAGTTCTATTTCGGTAACGTTTTAATTTTGTATTGTATGTTTATCGGCAAAGGTCTACCTTTGCAAAGGTAAATAAAATGTATGAAAACAATGAAGAAAATAATCTTAGGCGTATTCGCCTTACTGGCAATGGAAACAACATCGGCACAGACACTCGAAAAGATGCAGTGGTTCAACGAACCAGCACAATGGGAGATCAAGGACAAGACATTGTCTATGTTCGTCACCCCGCAAAGCGATTACTGGCGTATCTCTCATTATGGATTTACCGTCGATGATGCGCCTTTCTATTATGCGACCTATGGCGGCGAGTTTGAAGCCAAAGTGAAGATCACGGGCGATTATAAAGAGCGTTTCGATCAGGCGGGACTGATGCTGCGTATAGACCATGAGAATTATATCAAGGCCGGTATCGAATTTGTAGACGGTAAATTCAATCTGAGCACGGTCGTTACCCATAAGACCAGCGACTGGAGTGTGATAACACTGGATAAACCTGTCCCTTATATCTGGATCAAGGCAGTCAGACGGTTGGATGCCGTCGAAATATTCTACTCCTTTGATGACAAGACCTACACCATGATGCGAAATGCCTGGCTACAGGATAATACGCCGGTAAAAGTCGGCTTTATGGGTGCTTGTCCTGATGGGAACGGTTTTAATGTAAAGTTTGAACATTTCCAGGTAAAGCATTTGCCTGATTTGCGCAGATTGGAGTGGCTGAAGAAAAATGCGGAATAAAATAGAATTGATTTTGAGTAAGTATATTGTCTTATCCGTTTAATTAATTTGTAATAAGTAACAGATATGAAATGTAAAGGATGAAATAATTTTTGATTTACTTTCAAATACGCGAAAAGAATTTATATCTTTGTTCCTTAAGAGAAGTTCGAAGAGTCGATACTCCTTATTATTTTAGAAAAAGAAGCGTTGTGCTTTGTCCTTATAGATGGAAACCTCGGAAATTTTCATTTGAATTAAACACAAGGACAGCACAGTGGGTTCACACGTATATGCGTGGGTCTGCTGTCTGTTTTGTGTTTAAGGTCATCCGAGGACCTCCATCTATAAAGCAGCACACAGTTCCACGCTTTTATTTTATTTGTACTATTGGGATACTGAAGTACGTTAAATCTAAATATTATATGAAATATTTTATTGATGCATTAAAGAAATATTCTGTTCATGAAGGGAGGGCAAGTCGAGTAGAATTTTGGGTATTCTTTTTTTACTATATGTTTTTTTTGATTGTTACATTTGTAATAGATACCTTATTGGGAACGACAATTGGTGATTCGTCTTATGGGGTATTTAGCACATTGTATGCAATTCTTACAATTATTCCTTCAATCGCAATCTCTGTTAGGCGTTTACACGATATAGGTAAAAGTGGTTGGTATTATTTATGGAATTTTGTTCCTTATATAGGATGGTTATATTTGTTAATTTTATTGAGTAAAAAGGGTATTTGTGGATATAATGAATATGGATCAGATCCGTCATGTTTATCTATTTTGAGGGAAAATGTATTAGAAAAAAAAGACGAACCAGTTCTGGACGAACCAGTTCTGGACGAACCAGTTCTGGACGAACCAGTTCTGGACGAACCAGTTCTGGACGAACCAGTTCTGGACGAACCAGTTCTGGACGAACCAGTTCTGGACGAACCAGTTCTGGACGAACCAGTTCTGTTTGTTAAGTATAATATACCACCGAATTATATCCAAGACTTGCCTTGGAAATATCCAGTAGTTCTTTGTCCTAAGAAAAATAGTGTGATAAGATCGTATAGAGAGGGAAAAACAAGACTTAGAGGGTATAAGGAACTTTCTTTTGAAAACACATTAAAAAGATATATAAAAGATTCTTTTAAGATATTAGGTAATGTTCATTTGAATACTTCGGAAAATACGAAACCGTTTGAACCTGATATAGTAATAATTGATGATAATTTAGGCTTAGATATTAGAATTGATATTGAAATAGATGAACCTTATGCTGCTATAACTAGACAGGCTTGTCACTGTTTGGGGGAAAATACCAAACGAAATATTTGGTTTATTGAGAGAGGTTGGATTGTTGTTCGGTTTACTGAAAAACAAATCCATACTCAAGAAAAAAGTTGTGTGAAATTTATTGTTATGTTATTGAAATCAATCTATCCAGATTTCATAATCCCTTTGTCTTTAAAAAATGAAGTAGATGTCCAAGAGGAAGATCAATGGACTAATCTTGAAGCACAAAAGATGGAAAAAGATAAGTTTAGAGAAGCTTATTTAGGAATAGATCATTTTTTAGAACAAAAGATCATAGACTCAGAATATCCATTTGAATTATCGAAAAAAGAAAAGAATGAAGAGCTGTATGTTATTATAGATTCTTTTAATGATTCATTGCCTGATTATAGTCCGTTCCCAATTAATAAAAATAATAAGCATAAAAATGATGACATTATTAAATTCTATCCTGAAGAACATTTATATCTTGTAAATAATATTGAATTTATTCCGGTTAGTACTGCGGTCTCTCGCTTTTTTCATGAGTTTGATAAAGAAAAATTTGCTAAGATGAAAGCAAGTCAAAGAGGTGTTACGATAGATTATATTTTGGAAGAGTGGGAATGTAAAGGGAATATGGCAAAAGAGTGCGGTACTTTTTTGCATACACAAATAGAAAATACTTTTGGAGGGAAAATAAGAGAAAATATATACCAATTCAATTATAACGGGAAAGATATTAAAGTTTCAAACTGTAAATCAATAGAAAAAGAGTTGGATTTCTTTGATTTATTTATTAAAGAACATGAATTTACCCCATATCGGACAGAATGGAGAGTTTTTGATTCTAAATATCAAATAGCAGGATCTATTGATCTTATCGCTAAAAAAGAGAATAGATATATCATGTTCGATTGGAAACGGAGCGAGAAAATTATTATTCCCAACGGAATTGGTTTTGTAATACGAAGAAATTCCTTTCAAAATGGCATTGGAGGATTAAAGCATCTTGATGATTCCTCATATAATCATTATTGTTTACAACAAAATTTGTATAAATATATTGTGGAAAACAATTATGGAATAAATATAGATCAAATGTTCTTAGTTATATTTCATTCATCTTATAATAAGTATTATTTAGTCGAAGTCCCTATAATGCAACAAGAAACAAAGTATATATTAAATGCTTTGAATCGTTGACTTATAAAGTAAAAGGCTGTAATACTAATTAAAAATAGATCCTATGATGAAGAATTAGACAGAAGCTGATATTTCAAGTTTTACTCGAAGTGGTTCTGCTATTTACTTTTCTTTCCTCTTTCACGATTAAAGAAAAAATTCTATATTTGCACCGCTTTTAGGAGTAAATCAGATAATTTCTATATAAATCAGATTAAGAAATGACAAAGAGCGCATTACAAATTGCAAGAGCAGCTTACCAGCCTAAGGTACCCGCTGCATTGAAAGGTGCTGTAAAAGCCGTTGATGGCGAGTATACAGAATCAGTAGCCGATCAGGAAGATATCAAAAAACTGTTCCCTAACACGTACGGGATGCCGATCGTTACTTTCGAAAAGAGCAGCGAAAAGAAAAATATGCCTGCTATCAATGTAGGTGTGATCCTGTCAGGTGGTCAGGCTCCTGGTGGTCATAACGTGATTGCCGGTATCTTCGACGGTGTAAAAGCTACAAACAAAGACTCTCGTCTGTATGGCTTTATCCTGGGTCCCGGTGGTCTGATCGATCACAAATATATGGAACTGACTGCTGATATTATCGATGAATATCGTAATACAGGTGGTTTCGATATGATCGGTTCAGGTCGTACTAAACTGGAAACAAAAGAACAGTTCGACAAAGGTCTTGAAATCCTGAAAGAACTGGGTATCTCTGCTCTGGTTATTATCGGTGGTGACGACTCAAATACAAATGCTTGCGTATTGGCTGAATATTACAAAGCTATCAACGCAGGTGTACAGGTTATCGGTTGCCCGAAGACGATCGACGGTGACTTGAAAAACGAACAGATTGAAACTTCTTTCGGTTTCGATACGGCTTGTAAAGTATATTCAGAAGTGATCGGTAACATCCAACGTGACTGTAACTCAGCTCAGAAATACTGGCACTTCATCAAATTGATGGGACGTTCTGCTTCTCATATTGCACTGGAATGTGCTTTGCAGACTCAGCCGAACATCTGTATCATTTCTGAAGAAGTGGAAGAAAAGAACATGTCTTTGGATGATATTGTTACATATATCGCAGGTATCGTTGCAAAACGTGCTGAAGAAGGACATAATTTCGGTACTGTATTGATCCCTGAAGGTCTGATTGAATTCGTTCCGGCTATGAAGCGTCTGATCGCTGAATTGAACGACTTCCTGGCTAAACACGATGCAGAATTTAAGATGATCAAGAAGAGCGAACAGCGTGCTTATATCATCAGCAAGCTGACAAAAGAAAACTCTGACCTGTATGCTTCTCTGCCGGAAGGCGTTGCACGTCAGCTTTCTTTGGATCGCGACCCGCACGGAAACGTTCAGGTTTCTCTGATCGAAACAGAAAAACTGCTGTCTGAAATGGTTGGCAACAAGCTGGCTCAGTGGAAGGCAGAAGGTAAATATAACGGTAAGTTTGCTGCACAGCACCACTTCTTCGGTTACGAAGGTCGTTGCGCTGCTCCGTCTAACTACGATGCTGACTACTGCTATTCTTTGGGTTACACTGCTTCTTGCCTGATCGCTTCTGGTAAGACTGGTTATATGTCATCTGTACGTAATACAACTGCTCCTGCTGACAAGTGGATTGCCGGTGGTATTCCTGTAACAATGATGATGAACATGGAAAAACGTCATGGCGAAATGAAACCGGTTATCCAGAAAGCTTTGGTGAAGCTGGACGGTGCTCCTTTCAAGAAGTTCGCTGCTAACCGTGACGAATGGGCGTTGACTACAAGCTATGTTTATCCGGGTCCGATCCAGTATTTCGGTCCGACAGAAGTTTGCGACGAACCGACTAAGACTTTGCAGCTGGAACAGGCTAAATAATAGCGTTCCAGGCATATTATAAAAGAAGAGGCTGCCTGAAGTTTGTAGCAATACAGACTTCGACAGTCTTTTTTATTTTTCCTGATTGTGAATATATTCGATAGCGTTCTGTGCGTCTTCCAGTCCCTTATCAGCAGCTTTCTGCATCCATCTTAATGCTTCTTCCAGATTATATTCGACTACTCTGCCCAAGTAGTAATATACTCCAATGTTGTATTCCGAATCGGGGAATCCCTGGTCTGCCGCTTTGCGATACCAGTAAAGGGCTAACTCGTAATTTTGAGGAACGCCTTTCCCGTATTCATAGCATGTTCCCAGATTATGCTGTGCTTTCTCATATCCGGCGACAGCAGCTTTCCGATACCAGTAAACAGCCATGCGGTCATTTTGAAGGGCTCCTTCTCCGTTAGCATAAATACAACCGATGTTAAATTGCGCTTCCACCATTCCCTGGTCTGCCGCTTTCTGATACCAAAGGAGGGCTTTCATTTTATTTACTTCAACGCCCTCGCCGCTGCTGTAGCAAAGTCCCAGATTGAGCTGGGCTTCGGCCAGTCCTTTGTCGGCAGCCCGCCTGTACCATTTGACGGCTTCTTTAAGGTTGATGTCGGTGCCTAAACCTTCGCTGTAGCTATGCGCCAGGTAGAACTGACCTATGGAATGGCCGGCTTCTGCCAGTTTATGATACCATTTGACAGCCTCGGTATAGTTTTTTGCCTTTTTGGCTGCCTTCGCTTTCTGCCACCATATTTCAATATGTTGACAATAGGCGAGATGAGAATATAATAGGTAGGATGCTGTAATAATAAGCATTCGGCGTAGTCTATGAAGATTTCTCTTATCCATAACAAATGCTGTTTTACGCTTCTGTAATGATTTTTAGATATTGATTATCTGATTTAGTTTTTCCATATTTTTTCTTTTCGTCACTCCGGTGATCATGAACCAGTCGGCGAGCCACCAGATTCCCAGTCCGCCACCGGTAAGGAGTTTACAGATTCCTTTGGCTATGTCTCCGATAAGGAAACGGTCTATTCCTAGTATTCCGAGAAAAATAGAGGTGAGTAATATCCTGCCCGGTCTTTTGAACCGTGTTGTTTCCAGGATGATCTCCTGTTCGGGAGTGAGGTTTAATAGCCGATGGATAGGAATTTCATATTCAGGAAATTTGCTTTCATTCGCCAGAAGAAATTTATCGACTTTGTTTGCTTCCATATTATTTTCGGTCGGTTTGTGAATATGATGCAAAGATACGAATTTCCTGTGTTATTTACAGTCCTTTATAGATATTCCATATCCAATTGAGGATAGCTAGGAGAATAATGGAAGCGAGGATGTATTTGTTCATGAGATGTCGTTCCGCTTTTTTCAGCCAGCTTCGGAACTGATCTTTTTTTCGGATATAGTCTATCGTCATGCCGGTAAGATAGATGGCTGTCAGTAGAACGAGTAATAAGCCATACGGATTGATCAGGATGGAGTCGTAGATATTTCCTGTTAATAAGATTAGAAGTGCACGGCGTGTTCCGCAGGCAGGACAGGGATATCCGGTGATTGTGTGGAATATGCAGGGAAATACAGATAATGCATATCCGACCATTATGATTATGGCAAGATATGCATATTTATTTCTTGTTCCCACAATGAGGGCAGAAGTTAAAACATTAATACGTTTTGCAGCTGTTCCAGATTTTTTCTTTTGGTTGCATCCATGATGAGGAACCAATCGATAATACACCAGATACCACAACCTCCTAAAGTGACTAACTTTCCGACACCCAGGCCGACGTCACCGATAAGGAAACGGTCTATGCCGAGCGAACCCAGGAATACGGAAATAATAAGTATTACTGTCGGGTCTTTAAAATCACAAGTTTGCAGATAAATCAGTTTGGATTCATCCATAGCGAGTAGGCGGTCTCTTATAATAGATATATGACTGCTAGGTAGTTTGCTACTGTTTGTCAGGAGGAACAAGTCCACTTTCTGTGCGTCCATAATTTTTTAGATTGATTACTAATGACAAATATAGTATTTTATATGATATTGGAACATATGATAGGTATTATTCCTGGATGTATTGCATCAACGAGTCGCATTGCTCCATGTATTGCTGCAATGTTTCTGCAGCCTGCGGCATTTCGTGATGCAATTCGTTGCATTTGTCTTTGATGGCAGACAAGTCAAACAGCCCTGGCAGACCGTTTCGCATCAGTTCTTTTTTAGGGAGATAGCCGTCCGGGAGATTCTCTAAGAGCATTTGATAGTAGCTGATAGATAATGCAATATATTGTAACTGCTTGGTTTGTCCGTAGGGGCGTTGTTTAACTATGGCAATTGCTTCGTTGTACATCTGCTGTAATAACTCGACTAAGGCCGGAGAATCGCCCTGTAATTTCAGAGCCTGTAAGATATACATGCGGCAGACTGTTCGTCCCTGCTCCGGCAGGTCTAATCCGGCCAGGTATTCAAATCCGACTTTTGCTTCGCAGAGGGAGAGAAGGCCTTTTGGCGGCAGGGTACCGGGTTCCTGTGTTGTTAACCATTGGTGGCAGGCGATACTGACCATGCCACGGTGGAGTAGGCGGGCAGGGTCGTTTTCATCTCCAATCTGGGAAGCGTACTTGTCGGCTTCTGCAAACTCATTATTACCCATGAAATTGTATACCATCCGTTTACAAAACTCGTTATATGGAGTTTTGTCGTCTTCTTTTCTTTCTTTCCAATCCTTATAAGGGGTGCTCCATTCTGCACAGAAGGGCAGTTCTTCGTCATCGGCAAAGTCTTCGAAATCTACTTCCCGGATATATTCTTCTGCGGCTTTAAAAGTTTCGGGGGTGGCAAGGTAGCGGAGCAATTTCTGAATTCTTTCGTTATCTGGCTTCTCGTCATATCCTGTCATAAGGTAAATGACGGGGAAGAGTCCGTACCAGAGTCCCAGTGTATCGGTCGCAACCTGGCTATCTTGGGCTGATTGTTTCGAAGCCAGTGGAGCAATGGCTTCTATCAGTTCGAGAGGGGAGAAGGATTGAATTTCTTGTGACGTTTCTGCCGGTAAGATACCGAGCGAGAGCAACTTTTGATACAGCGCTGAGTCGACAGTAATATAGCAGCGGTTTGTTACTGCATCAAAATATGTTCCTTTGGTGAAGAAGCCGCCTTTTCCGACTAGTTTCATCGCTTCGCTACGTTCCGGCTCGGGCAGTTGTTCCGGCGGCAGAAGGTAGAGGTATCCAAGTCGTTCCAGTTCTTCTCGTACACGCAGTACGGTGTATCCACAGTCGAAATGACTTTGAAGTTGGTAAAGACTGGAGCAGATGCTCTTTGCCAGAGGTGGAGTGGGTGAAGCGGCTGCGACTGTTTTCACAGAATATTCTACCAGGCTTTCTATTTCGTGCATTGACATAATGGCTCTAATTTTAAAGTGATAATAATATGTTCATAAGGTTATCTGCACAAATTTACCTATTTTGAGGAAAAGTACATCAATTCTCTTTATCTTTGATGTTGAAAATATTAATTAAAACAACACAAGACTATGTTCTCAGGAATTGTAGAAGAAGCTGCTCAGGTGGTTGCGTTGAACGCAGATCAGGGAAACCTGCATATCACAATGAAATGTTCGTTTGTAAATGAACTGAAAATTGATCAGAGTGTGGCACATAACGGCGTATGCCTTACGGTTGTAAGTCTGACCGACGATACATATACGGTGACTGCTATTCAGGAAACTTTGGATCGTTCGAATCTTGGTTTACTGAAAATAGGTGATCTGGTAAATCTAGAACGAAGCATGATGATGAACGGTCGCCTGGACGGTCATATCGTGCAGGGACATGTGGATCAGACTGCTGTATGTAAAGATGTACGCGAGGCGGATGGTAGCTGGTATTATACATTTGAATATGCTTTCGACAAGGCAATGGCGCAGCAAGGGTATATGACAGTGGAAAAAGGTTCCGTTTGTGTGAACGGCGTCAGCCTGACTGTCTGTAACTCACAGCAAAATAGCTTTGAAGTGGCTATTATTCCTTATACACATGATAATACGAACTTCTGCCAGATCGAAAAAGGCACTGTTGTCAATCTGGAATTTGATATTGTGGGCAAATACATCAGCAAAATGATGCAGTTCAAATGAAAGATTTCCTCTCATTAGCATAATAACAGCAGAGCGATCAGGTATTTGACCTGTTTCGCCCTGCCGGTTATTTTACGACACATCTTTTCTTCCACAGATCCATTTTATAATAGATATAAGTGATGACAAATCCAATGGCGATACTGATTCCGATAGCCCACCAGATTCCTTGTCGTCCGTACCATGCGCTTAGCTGGTAGGAGAGTGGGATACGGATCAACCACAGGCATAGTAAGCTGGTTACCATTGTGAAGATAGTATCTCCTGCTCCCCGGAGTGCACCGTTATATATATTCAGTGCACCGTGCACAATAAAGAATCCTCCTATAATCAGTAAATATTCTTTTCCGATAGTGATTACTGCCTGGTCGCTGGTAAAAGCCCGCATCATTTCTTCTCCGAAAAAGTAAATGGCAGTGAATGTAATCAGACTGAATATGAGATTGACCAGCATGGTAAATCGTAAACCTTTACGGACACGGTCGAAATGGCCGGCTCCGATATTTTGTCCGCAGAAAGCTGCCAGTGCACCCGATAAAGTGAGAACGGCCTGTGTTATGATTGTATCGATTTTACCTGCAGCTCCATAGGCTGTCAGCGTGTCGGTTCCAAAACTATTGACAATTCCAAGCAAGGCAATCAAGCCTAGGGCAATTGCACATTGTTGAACACTAGTGGGAAGTCCTATTTTCAATCCTTCCTTAAAGAGTTTCATATCAAATAGCAAGTCTTGTTTTTTGATCGAGAGTAGGGGATGCGTATTATTTACATATCCTAAGGCGATACACATTCCAATTCCTTGTGCAATGACGGTTGCGCGTGCTGCTCCTTCAATTCCCCACTTAAAACCAACGATGAATAATAAATCTAAAACGATATTCAGTACGGTGGTAATAAATATGAAGATCATTGGTCGAACGGATTCGCCTACACCTCTTAATATGGAGATTATACTGTTGAATGTGACGAAGAGAAAAGTTCCTCCGATATATATTCTGAAATAAGCAACAGCATCAGGTATGACTTCCTCCGGTGTGTTGGTCAGGCGAAAAATAGGCTCGGAAAAGATGATGCCGGCTATTGAAAGAGCGATCCCGGCTACGAGCATGAAAATAAAAAAAGAAGAGAAGGCGCGTTGAACTTTATCGTATTGTTTTGCTCCGAAAAATTGTGAAACGACAACGGATGTTCCGCTTCCGACTCCGATCACTAATGAAATAATGAAGTAATAAATAAAGAAAGAGGCGGAAACGGCTGCAAGCGCTTCTTTTCCCAGAAATTGTCCGACGATGATGCTGTCGGTTACATTATATAACTGTTGCAGCAGGTTACCGATGAGTAGTGGGAGTGCGAAGCGTACGATCACTTTCCATACCGGACCATGTGTCAGGTCGTGGGTCATAAGTCTTTAAGCAGGATATTATTGTTCGCTTTAATCATATCTTCTCTTGTTTTGAGCAAGGCATGCCATTCTTTTGTGAACAGGCAGGAGGTATCGATCTTAAAGTTCTCGGAACCGTATTCATCCATCTTCGTCAACAGGTAACTTACACTGATCTTGTTTACATCAATGGCTGGTTGATAGTAGACTACCCGTTCGTCATTTTCATAGTTGACTTCTATGATAATATGAAGTTCGGTAAGCAAATAAAGTATTTCCGTTGTTACCCGGATGGGGATGCGATAATCGTCAGACAGTTCATCGGCAGTATATGGCCTTTCTCCCTTCACAAAGCGTTTTACGATCAGAGAAGCGATCAATAAGGTTAGGAAGTCTTTATATCGTCGACTGATGTTTTTACTATCTCGTTCAAAACTGAATTTCTTTACATTCTGAGAAGCATAAGATAGTTCTGCTCCAAAGAGGCAGATTAACCAGGATAACTGTAACCATAATAATAATAAAGGTAAAGCAGCGAAGCTACCATAGATAGCATTGTATTTGTTAACCCATATCTGCCCACTGATATAAATGAACTGGAAAAACTGGAAAGCGGAACCTGCCAGTATGCCGGCAACAAGTCCGTTTACAAATTTCACCTTCGTGTTGGGGAGGGAAACATACAAGGCTGTGAATACCATTATTGTGATTATGAACGGAGCGATATTCAGGAAGAACTCTACCAAAGGAGTGAAGAATACATAGTTGCTTAAGAATGAGTTTTGCAGCGTAGACATAAATATGGACAAACCGCTTGAAGCTGTCATTAATACCGGTAATATGAGGAATAAAGCCAGGTAATCGGAGATTTTCCGGTGCCATGGACGCGACTTTTGGATTTGCCAGATATCGTTGAATGTATCTTCTATAGACGAAATCAGGTTAATGACTGTGTAGAATAAAAGAATAAGACCGACTCCGATAATGACTCCGCCTTGTGCTTGTGCCAGATATCTTTCTACGAACTTAAAGGCTTCGCTTAACTCTTGTTCTTGTCGGGGAAAATAATCGAAGAGTTCCTGTTGTACTGCTTCTTGGAATCCGAAGCCTTTGGCAATACCTAATAATACCGCCAGTAAGGGAACAATAGCCAATAATGTACTGTAAGTAAGAGCGGATGCTTTCGTTTGAAGGTTCTCGCTGTTGAATCCGCGTATGGCCAGTATGACTGTCTTGATCGTGTTTATATATATTTCTTTCAGGCCGCTTACTTCATTTTCTGTAATTCGCCAGATGTCGTAAGTAACAAAATGAATGGTTCGTGTCAGCAAGGCGTTGATCCGTTCTCCCAGAGGCTTTTTTTCAGCAGTCTTTTTATCCGTCTTCTTCTTCATGCTGTGAAATGTAGGGGCAAAGAGTGTTTGCCGGATGAATAAAAAATGCAGCCTGCCTATAAGCCGGGTCCTGTACTTCAGCCGAAGCTGAAGTGTCTGCCATTTATCTTGTCTTACCGTCACCGGCAAGCTTTAGCGGTCTACCCCCCGGCATCGGACGAGCAATCCTACATACGCCGGTATACATGACCTTACAACCCATAAGATGTACGGCATCCCGTATTACTATGGGACCCGGTGAGCTCTTACCTCACCTTTTCACCCTTACCGGACGAATCCGGCGGTTATTTTCTGTTACACTACTCTGCCCTTGCGAACAGCTTCCCGTTAAGAAGTATGGTGCTCTGTGTTGCCCGGACTTTCCTCACATCCGAAGATGAGCGACAGACCGGCAGGCTGCAATGCGACAAAGATAGGTATTTTAGTTGATAGTTGACGGTTGACGGTTGACAATTTTGTAGGGCTTATCGCTTATTATATTCACTAGCCTGCTGTCAATCCGGTTGAACTTTCTGCCGTTCTTACTGTTATATTACTGAAAGCATGACCATTTGGCAGGGGAATGATTGTTAAAAAGGTACTTTGCAATACACAGTACTGTTAAGCGCAGTTAACCCCGGATAAATCGCCGTTAAAAGTGATAAAAAATCAAAGGCAAATGGAATAATCGCACGTTTTTTGAACTTTCTTTGTCGAAAGAAAAGTGTTAAATTTAAATGTTTGATAAAATAGAAAGAGTATGAAAACAATGTGGAAAAATGTGCTAGGAGTCGTTCTTGTTGCTGCCATCAGTACCGGTGCTGCGGTTGGGACAAGTGCTTATCTGATGAATAAAAAACAACCGGTTTATGTCACTGATTCAACAAATACATTTAATCAGCCTATCCGGTATGCCGGATTGAATGCAGTGGCTGCTGAAAATACGGATTTTACCAAAGCTGCAGAAAGTACGGTACATGGGGTAGTGCATATTAAAGCTACGACGAATGCTAAGCAATATGCTGATGGTGGTAGAGGCCAGCAGCAGTATGTTGATCCTTTCGAATACTTCTTCGGATTTGGAGGACGAGGAGGTGGAGGTTTCCAGCGTCCGCAACCACAACCCCGCGTAGGTTCTGGTTCGGGTGTCATTATTTCCACAGATGGATACATTATTACAAATAACCATGTGATCGATGGTGCTGATGAATTGGAAGTCACTTTGAATGACAACCGTAAATTCCCGGCAAAATTGATTGGGACCGATCCTTCTACGGATATTGCTTTAATAAAAGTAGATGCAAAGGATCTTCCTACTATACCGTTTGGTGATTCTGAAAAACTGAAAGTAGGTGAGTGGGTGTTGGCTGTAGGTAATCCATTCAATTTAACCTCTACTGTTACTGCCGGTATCGTTAGTGCAAAAGGCCGCGGTATTTCTATGGGAGGTGACAGAAGTAAAATTGAATCATTTATCCAGACTGATGCAGCTGTAAATCCTGGTAATAGTGGTGGTGCTTTAGTAAACACAAAAGGTGAACTGATTGGTATCAACACGGCTATTTATTCAGAAACAGGAAACTTTGCCGGATATTCATTTGCCGTACCTATTAGTATTGCAGGTAAAGTGGCAAGCGATTTGAAACAATATGGAACTGTACAGCGTGCTGTTCTGGGTGTTTTGATGATGAGTGTGGGTGATATTGCCGAGCAGTTGAGTTATCCTAACCTGGATAGTAAACTGAAAGAGGAGCTGACTGAGTTGAAATCGAAGATTAAAGTGTCTGAAGGAGCTTGTGTTTCTGATTTCGCTGATAGAAGTTCTGCTAAAGAAGCCGGTATCGAAAAGGGTGATGTGATCATTGCTGTAAATGGTGCAAAAGTGAAAAATGCGAATGCATTACAGGAACAGATCAGTAAATACCGTCCTGGAGATAAGGTAGAAGTCACTGTCGATCGTAATGGAAGTAATAAGACATTTACTGTAGAACTTCGTAATGCACAAGGTAGTACATCTGTTGTAAAGAATGCAGGAGATAATAGTGCAGATGTTCTTGGAGCCGCTTTTAAAGCGTTGACGGATAAACAAAAACGTGAACTAGGTGTAAGTTATGGTGTTGAAGTAAGCGGATTATTAAAAGGTAAAATGAAAGATGCCGGAATCCAGAAAGGCTTCATAATCATGATTGTCAATGACCAGAAGATATCTACACCTGAACAACTCGAAAAGTTGGTAGATAAAGTATTGAAAGGAAATTCTGATGATCGTTACATCGTTGTGAAAGGTTTTTATCCGAATGGACGTACAAAAGTTTATGCTATTGATCTAGCCGAATAATAAAATAAAGTTATATTCGTCTTATTTGGCGGGAAGATTGTTAAAGGTTTATAATTGGTCGGGTGTAGGGTGCACACGACCAATTTTCTCAATAAAAATAATATTATCTTTGCACCCTGATATTTCTCAATTAAAAACATTGGATGAGACAGTTAAAGATTACAAAGTCCATTACCAATCGCGAAAGTGCTTCGCTTGATAAGTATCTTCAGGAAATAGGCCGCGAAGATCTTATTACAGTTGAAGAAGAAGTAGAATTGGCACAGGCAATCAAAAGAGGAGACCGTAGAGCATTGGAGAAATTAACCAGAGCAAATCTGCGTTTCGTCGTTTCTGTGGCAAAGCAATATCAAAATCAGGGGCTTAGTTTGCCTGACCTTATTAATGAAGGTAACCTGGGATTGATAAAAGCAGCCGAGAAGTTTGATGAAACGAGAGGGTTTAAGTTTATTTCTTATGCCGTATGGTGGATTCGTCAGTCTATCCTGCAGGCTTTGGCAGAACAGTCAAGAATTGTTCGTCTTCCGTTGAATCAGGTTGGCTCGCTGAATAAGATCAGTAAAGCTTTCTCTAAATTCGAACAGGAAAACGAACGTCGACCATCTCCCGAAGAACTTGCAGACGAACTGGATATTCCTGTAGATAAGATTTCAGATACTCTAAAGGTGTCCGGAAGACATATCTCAGTAGATGCTCCGTTCGTAGAGGGCGAAGACAATAGTCTTTTGGATGTGCTTGTGAACGACGACGCTCCTATCGCTGACCGATCGTTGATGAACGAGTCACTGGCTAAAGAAATTGATCGAGCACTTGCTACACTGACCGAAAGAGAATGTGAAATAATCAAAATGTTTTTCGGTATAGGCTGTCAGGAAATGACATTGGAAGAGATTGGCGACAAATTTGGCCTCACTAGAGAGCGCGTCCGCCAGATCAAGGAAAAAGCAATTAGAAGGTTAAGACAAGGAACACGTAGCAAGCTCCTCAAATCGTATTTAGGTTAACCTCGGGTAAAACCAGAGAGGTAAACAAAGCTCCATATCCGGAAGGGTAAGGGGCTTTTGTTTTTTTATTGGGTATGGTTTGTCTATTTCTGGAATGAATAAGCAATTATGATTATCGTATTTTCTATATAATATATGTGTATTCGATTTCTCAGGCTTAGAGTTCTTTTGTTGTTGATTGTTTTTTTTTACTCGTAACATTCAGTGATACAGAAATGTAGTTGTATTACTACGATTTTAAGTAAAAAATAAAGTAAGAAAAGTTTGGAGTGTATGTTGTAAAGCACTACTTTTGCATCCGCATTCGAGAGAGAACGGCACTGCAAAACATGATGAAAAAAACTTTTAGAAAAACTTCCTAAAACATTTGGAAGTATGAAATAAAAGTTCTTATCTTTGCATCCACGTTCGCTAAAAAACTAGCGAGTGTAACAACAAGAGTTCTTTGAAAGATTTACATATCAACAAGTAGTACAAGTATTAAAAATTAATACCGTCAAAAACTTGAAAATAAAGACGAATTCTGAGCAAGACAAAACAATTTAAACAACGAAGAGTTTGATCCTGGCTCAGGATGAACGCTAGCGACAGGCTTAACACATGCAAGTCGAGGGGTAACATGATGTAGCAATACAGAGATGACGACCGGCGCACGGGTGAGTAACGCGTATGCAACCTACCTATCAGAGGGGAATAACCCGGCGAAAGTCGGACTAATACCGCATAAAACAGGGGTCCCGCATGGGAATATTTGTTAAAGATTTATTGCTGATAGATGGGCATGCGTTCCATTAGATAGTTGGTGAGGTAACGGCTCACCAAGTCTGCGATGGATAGGGGTTCTGAGAGGAAGGTCCCCCACACTGGTACTGAGACACGGACCAGACTCCTACGGGAGGCAGCAGTGAGGAATATTGGTCAATGGGCGAGAGCCTGAACCAGCCAAGTCGCGTGAAGGATGAAGGATCTATGGTTCGTAAACTTCTTTTATAAGGGAATAAAGTGTGGTACGTGTACCATTTTGTATGTACCTTATGAATAAGGATCGGCTAACTCCGTGCCAGCAGCCGCGGTAATACGGAGGATCCGAGCGTTATCCGGATTTATTGGGTTTAAAGGGTGCGTAGGTGGCTTTTTAAGTCAGCGGTGAAAGTTTGTGGCTCAACCATAAAATTGCCGTTGAAACTGGAGGGCTTGAGTATATTTGAGGTAGGCGGAATGCGTGGTGTAGCGGTGAAATGCATAGATATCACGCAGAACTCCAATTGCGAAGGCAGCTTACTAAACTATAACTGACACTGAAGCACGAAAGCGTGGGGATCAAACAGGATTAGATACCCTGGTAGTCCACGCAGTAAACGATGATTACTAGGAGTTTGCGATACACAGTAAGCTCTACAGCGAAAGCGTTAAGTAATCCACCTGGGGAGTACGCCGGCAACGGTGAAACTCAAAGGAATTGACGGGGGCCCGCACAAGCGGAGGAACATGTGGTTTAATTCGATGATACGCGAGGAACCTTACCCGGGTTTGAACGCATTTGGACCGGAGTGGAAACACTTCTTCTAGTAATAGCCATTTGCGAGGTGCTGCATGGTTGTCGTCAGCTCGTGCCGTGAGGTGTCGGCTTAAGTGCCATAACGAGCGCAACCCTTATCTTTAGTTACTAACAGGTCGAGCTGAGGACTCTAAAGAGACTGCCAGCGTAAGCTGTGAGGAAGGTGGGGATGACGTCAAATCAGCACGGCCCTTACATCCGGGGCGACACACGTGTTACAATGGTGGGGACAAAGGGCAGCTACCTGGCGACAGGATGCTAATCTCCAAACCCCATCTCAGTTCGGATCGAAGTCTGCAACCCGACTTCGTGAAGCTGGATTCGCTAGTAATCGCGCATCAGCCATGGCGCGGTGAATACGTTCCCGGGCCTTGTACACACCGCCCGTCAAGCCATGGGAGTTGGGGGTACCTAAAGTCCGTAACCGCAAGGATCGGCCTAGGGTAAAACCGATGACTGGGGCTAAGTCGTAACAAGGTAGCCGTACCGGAAGGTGCGGCTGGAACACCTCCTTTCTGGAGCGAAGAGTTCGTTATCAAGTTGACTATAAGGTATTAGTTAACTTGTACTACGGTTGAATATGTATAAAATATAGATCATACTTACGATAAAAAGTAAGTAAGAGAGAAAAATGATGCTGAGGGCAACCAAGGCAAAGTTGACAGTCCTATAGCTCAGTTGGTTAGAGCGCTACACTGATAATGTAGAGGTCGGCAGTTCAACTCTGCCTGGGACTACAGAATCTCTAAAACGAGAAACCTGGGGGATTAGCTCAGCTGGCTAGAGCATCTGCCTTGCACGCAGAGGGTCAACGGTTCGAATCCGTTATTCTCCACATGACTCAGCAATGAGTAAAAGATCTTTGACATGATGGACAACGTAAAATAAAGTAACAAGAGCAAGCTGAAGATATATCAATCCGAATCACAGAGATGTGACCGGAAAAAAGAAAGTAAGCAAGGGCAGACGGTGGATGCCTTGGCTCTCGGAGGCGATGAAGGACGTGATAAGCTGCGATAAGCCGGGGGGAGATGCAAATAATCTTTGATCCTCGGATTTCCGAATGGGGCAACCCGTCAGATTGAAGATCTGTCACCTCGTAAGAGGAGCGAACGTGGGGAACTGAAACATCTAAGTACCCATAGGAGAAGAAAATAAAAATGATTCCGCAAGTAGTGGCGAGCGAACGCGGAAGAGCCCAAACCGATATTGTTTAGGCAATATCGGGGTTGTAGGACTACGATGTAGCAAGAACTTAGTAAAGTAGAACGTTTTGGAAAGAACGGCCATAGACGGTGATAGCCCGGTATACGACTTACTGACGAAGCTTAGTAGTATCCTGAGTAGCGCGGGGCACGAGAAATCCTGTGTGAATTAGCGGGGCCCATCCCGTAAGGCTAAATACTCCCGAGAGACCGATAGCGAACCAGTACCGTGAGGGAAAGGTGAAAAGAACCTCGAACAGAGGAGTGAAATAGACCCTGAACCCGTCTGCCTACAAGCGGTCGGAGCAGCGTAAGCTGTGACGGCGTGCCTTTTGCATAATGAACCTACGAGTTACTTTCTCCGGCAAGGTTAAGTATTTCAGATACGGAGCCGAAGCGAAAGCGAGTCTGAACAGGGCGGTATAGTCGGAGGGAGTAGACGCGAAACCAAGTGATCTACCCATGGTCAGGTTGAAGGTTAGGTAACACTAACTGGAGGACCGAACCGGTAAGCGTTGAAAAGCTTTCGGATGAACTGTGGGTAGGGGTGAAAGGCTAATCAAACTTGGAGATAGCTCGTACTCCCCGAAATGCATTTAGGTGCAGCCTAGGGTTAGTATAATATGAGGTAGAGCGACTGATTGGATGCGAGGGCTTCACCGCCTATCAAGTCCAGATAAACTCCGAATGCGTATTATATATTGCCCTGGAGTGAGGGCGCGGGTGCTAAGGTCCGCGTCCGAGAGGAGAAGAATCCAGACCATCAGCTAAGGTCCCCAAATAACAGTTAAGTTGAACTAACGAAGTCAGACTGCAGAGACAGCTAGGATGTTGGCTTGGAAGCAGCCATTCATTTAAAGAGTGCGTAACAGCTCACTAGTCGAGGAGTTTGGCGTGGATAATACTCGGGCATAAACTGTTTACCGAAGCTATGGATGTCGTAAGACATGGTAGGGGAGCATTCCAGTGGCGTAGAAGGTAAGGGATAACCCTTGCTGGAGCGACTGGAAAAGCAAATGTAGGTATAAGTAACGATAAAGGAAGTGAGAAACTTCCTCGCCGAAAGACTAAGGTTTCCTGATCAACGTTAATCGGATCAGGGTAAGTCGGGACCTAAGGATAAGCCGAACGGCGATTCCGATGGAAGAATGGTTTAATATTCCCATACTACTTTATAGAGCGATGTGGAGACGGAGAAGTGACAATCCTGCCAACTGACGGAATAGTTGGTTAAAGGGTGTAGACGTTGATCGTGGTAGGCAAATCCGCCATGAGAGTCGAACCTGACAGTATACCGAGTACTTGTACAAGGTAATATGGATGTAAGCAGGCTCCCTAGAAAATCCGCTAAGCATATTTATAAAGTACCCGTACCGTAAACGGACACACGTAGTTGGGTTGAGAATACTGAGGCGCTCGAGTGATTCACGGTTAAGGAACTAGGCAAATTGACCCTGTAACTTCGGGATAAAGGGTCCCTATCGAAAGGTAGGGCGCAGAGAATAGGTCCAGGCAACTGTTTAACAAAAACACATGGCTGTGCGAAATAGAAATATGAAGTATACAGCCTGACACCTGCCCGGTGCTGGAAGGTTAAGAGGAGAGCTCATCGCAAGAGAAGGTTTGAATTGAAGCCCCAGTAAACGGCGGCCGTAACTATAACGGTCCTAAGGTAGCGAAATTCCTTGTCGGGTAAGTTCCGACCTGCACGAATGGTGTAATGATCTGGACACTGTCTCAACCGTGAGCTCGGTGAAATTGTAGTATCGGTGAAGATGCCGATTACCCGCGATGGGACGAAAAGACCCCGTGAACCTTTACTATAGCTTTACATTGAATTTGGGCAACTAATGTGTAGGATAGGCCGGAGACTATGAAGCGGGTACGCCAGTATTTGTGGAGTCATCGTTGAAATACGGCCCTTTGGTTGTTTGAGTTCTAACCCGCGAAATGTGGGGACACTGTATGGTGGGTAGTTTGACTGGGGTGGTCGCCTCCAAAAGAGTAACGGAGGCTTCTAAAGGTACCCTCAGACCGATTGGTAACCGGTCGTAGAGTGTAATGGCATAAGGGTGCTTGACTGGGAGACATACAAGTCGATCAGGTAGGAAACTAGAGCATAGTGATCCGGTGGTTCCGTATGGAAGGGCCATCGCTCAAAGGATAAAAGGTACTCCGGGGATAACAGGCTGATCGCTCCCAAGAGCTCATATCGACGGAGCGGTTTGGCACCTCGATGTCGGCTCGTCACATCCTGGGGCTGGAGAAGGTCCCAAGGGTTGGGCTGTTCGCCCATTAAAGTGGCACGCGAGCTGGGTTCAGAACGTCGTGAGACAGTTCGGTCTCTATCTATCGTGGGCGTAGGATATTTGAGAGGCTCTGACACTAGTACGAGAGGACCGTGTTGGACAGACCACTGGTTTACCGGTTGTACCGCCAGGTGCACCGCCGGGTAGCTAAGTCTGGATTGGATAAGTGCTGAAAGCATCTAAGTACGAAGCCAGCCTCAAGATAAGATATCCCTCAAGGGTCGTCGTAGACTACGACGTTGATAGGCTACAGGTGTAAGGGCAGTAATGTCGAAGCCGAGTAGTACTAATAGCCCGAGACTTTCTTTTTCCGGAAGGAAGGATTGATATATCAGCAGATGTGGTAGAGTGTAACAACAAAGCCATATAGCGAAAGGTTACTGTTAGAGTAGCGTTGTCCAAGGTCAAACATCTTAAAAAGAAATTAAGGTGGTTATAGCGTTGGGGATCCACCTCTTCCCATTCCGAACAGAGAAGTTAAGCCCAACCACGTCGATGGTACTGCGTAAAAGTGGGAGAGTAGATAGCCGCCGTTTTAGTCAGGTCGAAAGACTGAAAAGGTAGAAAGGAATCAATCGAAAGGTTGGTTCCTTTTTTGGGTTATAGGGTTTTGAAAGTAAACGTTTATTCGTATCTTGTCAGTTATAATCAAACTAAATTTGAGCGTGGTAGATAAAACATTACAGGATCACACCAAACAGATCAATAGGGTTATAGATTATATTAACCTGAATTTGAACAGATCGATTACAATTGATGAGTTGTCATCCCTTGTGGATCTTTCCACTTATCATTTTCATCGAATATTTACTTCCCTGATCGGAGAGCCTATTGGTAAATACATTCTTCGGAGAAGGTTGGAACGGGCAGCCAATGTTTTGTTAGGAGAACCAGTAGCTATCAAAGATGTGGCTTACGACGGAGGCTTTTCTTCTGTATCTTCTTTTTGCCGTAGTTTCAAACGTCATTTTGGGGTATCTGCGGAAGAGTATCGTCGCAAAAATAGATATCCGGATAGCAAGAATTGTCAATTCAAGAGCATAAATGAGCAACATACCTCACTTTATTCACGGTACTTTTGTCGTGATAAAACAATTAATGTAAATGGTATGAATATGAATTGCACTTTTGAAATTAAACAAATGCCTGAGAGAACTATTATTTATTGTCGTCATCAGGGGGCATTGAATCAAATGCAGGAAGCTTTTGCCAATCTTATGAAATGGGCATTACCCAGGGGATTGGTCTCACATCCGGATATGAAATTATTATCTGTTTATCATGATGACCCACGTGTTACTCCTGTCGATAAACTGACAGCTGATGCAGCAATGTTTGTAGAGACAGATATAAAACCGGAGGGAATGATTGGCTGTTATAAGCTTACTTCAGGGTTATACGCTGTTGGACGTTTCGAATTAGCAATGAATGAATTTCCGGCAGCTTGGTCTGCAATGTTCGATTTACTGGAGGAGAATGGATGCAAATGTGGGCATGGTCATCACTATGAAATCTATCAGAATAATCATGATGAACATCCGGAAAAGAAATTTATTGTTGATATTTGTATACCTGCCGATCCGGTATAAATCTTTAAGAAATAAAAAAGCCCTATTCACATGAAGTGATAGGGCTTTTTGTTGTTTATAAAGAATCGTTTAGTACATATCTTAATTGATCCATCATCAGAGATATTTCTGAATCTTCTATACCCGCTACTATCAGATCAGGAATATCTTGATTGAATTCTTCCTGAAATTTATGGAAATCTCCATATTCCATATCTACTGCCTGTTTATAGAATTCTATGGCCCCCTTTATATTTTGTAGCGCCCATTCCGTATGTCCGGCATTCAATAGATCTTGTGTGTTAGGCTGGTTTTCTAATATCTTTTTATAATAATTACGTGCCTGATCATACTTGCCGGTCAGGAAAGAACACCATGCAATAGGTCTCCATGCTTTACTGTTACTATCCATATAATCGACTTTGAAGAAACATTTCAGGGCTTCACTGTAATTCTTGAGTTCCAGATAACAATGACCGATACTGATTGTAATGGATAGATTATCCGGATTTAATTTTTCGTAACGTCGATAATATTTTAATGCCTCTTCGGGTTCTTTCAAAGAACGATAGCAACCAGCTATCCTACGGATAACCCATTTACTTCCTGGATTCAGTAAATCGGCTCTTAAATAAGCATCCAATGCTTCTTGTAAGTCGCCGTTCATTTGCTTACAATAACCGATCTTCTGGAAAAGAATATCACTGCTCTGATCTTTTTCAGCCAGATGGTTGAATATTGTCAAAGCATCGCTGAAATAATTTTTCCTCAGATAATATTCAGCAATGGAGCTCAGACTTTCTTCGTCAGAGATATAAGGCTGTAAAATATTCAGGTTATGGAAGTCAAGAGGCAGCGTAAAGATATCGTCGAAATCCAGATGGCCTGGATATAACTTAAAAAATCGGTATAAGTCTTGTATGTACTGTCCGGTTATTGTTTCAAGTTTACCTCGTTTACTGATCAACTCTTCTTTATTTTGTTGAATCATTTCTGTCGCCTGACTGTCAAATTGGTTCATCATCATCTTTTTGGCCTCTTCAGGTAATTGCATCATACTGAAATATAATGAGTATTTATCTGAATTGCACATAAACGCGGCAACGGTCATGGAGTCCAGCATTTGTTTTTCTCCATTATTTTGGTGAAAACGATCGCCGAATGATGAATGTTCTGTTGTAAATGGCAATAACCAATTACTCAGTTCGCGGAAAAAAGGAAAACTTTTTAAGTGAACGAAAGTAGAGTGCATAACATCTGCTCCTTCCTGCTGCAATTCACTGAATTCTTCCATTTTTTTCCCGAGTGAACTATCAGCAAAAATGTTTTCCCATTCCGGGTTCATTTCATCCCCTAATTGTTCAGGAGTTATATCTTTGAGATTTATCTTATTACTGATTTTAGGACTCAGTTTCATCATTTCAGGAATGATCTCATTTTGTAACTTTTTAGTTATCTTTTCCGTTTCACGCGCTAGAATAAAGCGTAAGGTGATCGTCCGAATCGCTTTGGTGAATCCTGGCGTTTCGGAAAGGGCATCCAGCCTGTTTGCTATTTGAGGATAAAGTGCTGTTCTTTTCCGATATATGTATAATGTCAAGAGAACTGAAATTAGAGCTCGTACACGAATCTCTTCACTTTTATGATTGGCAGAATCAAATAACAACATTAACTTTTCCAGATCGAATGCAGCTTGTAATCCCAGCATCAGGGCTGAAACTATTTGACAACCGGCTGTAAAAGGTAACTCTTCATCAAAGAGGATATTTTTTATAACTTCAGCTTCTTCAGTGGTAAAGGGATCGGATACCCAGATTTTGTTGAAAAGGACGATCAATAGAGCATCGTATTCTGACCTGTTCCCAGTAGCATAATGTTTACTTAACTGGAGATGCAAGTTTTCGAATGTTACGTTAGGCTGTACTTTCAAACTTCTGCGACGACTGTAAAAAGATAAAGGAGATTCGATAGCCAGTGCCTTGTGCCTGATCTGATCGGCCAACTCGTAAGAAGATGTTTGTATTTTATTATATATTTGTTCCTGCATCGGATCTTTAGCACCTTCGATGCGGTAACGTAACATATATTTATACGTGTCCTGCAGCTCATTTAATTTATCCTGAAATGAAATTTCACGGCTTCCGGATATAAGAGCTTGAATGGAATCAAAAGCATTCTTTAATTCCTTGTTATCTAATGAACCGATAATTCGGTTATAAGCTTTATTTATTTCTAGTAGTGTCATATAATATTAACAACAAATGGTATGCCAAAAGTATAGATTTCGGCCTAAATTTCCTATCTTTGCACACCTAAAATAAATTAGCAGATGAAGAATATCCGCAATTTCTGTATTATTGCTCATATTGACCATGGTAAGAGTACTTTGGCCGACCGTTTGCTTGAGTATACCAAGACAGTCGAAGGCAAAGACTTACAAGCGCAGGTTCTGGATGATATGGATCTGGAACGTGAACGAGGCATTACGATCAAGAGTCATGCCATTCAGATGAAGTATAATTATAAAGGTGAAGAATATACCTTGAACCTGATCGATACTCCGGGACACGTAGACTTTTCGTATGAAGTTTCCCGTTCTATTGCAGCATGTGAAGGAGCTTTGCTTATTATCGATGCCGCCCAGGGAATCCAGGCGCAGACGATTTCTAACTTGTATATGGCAATCGAGAATGACCTGGAAATAATTCCTGTCATGAATAAAATAGATCTTCCGAGTGCTATGCCGGATGAGGTAGAGGATCAGATTGTCGAGTTGCTAGGTTGTCCACGGGAAGATATAATCCGTGCAAGTGGCAAAACGGGGGAAGGTGTATATCAGATTCTTGATGCCATCATAGACAAGGTTCCTGCTCCACAAGGAGATCCGGAAGCACCGCTTCAATGCTTGATCTTTGATTCGGTATTTAACTCTTTTCGAGGTATTATAGCTTATTTCAAAGTTGTGAATGGGGTAATTCGTAAAGGGGATCATGTGAAATTCATCGCAACAGGTAAGGAGTATGATGCCGATGAAGTAGGTATATTGAAATTGGATATGTCTCCTCGTAGTGAGATTCGAACCGGCGATGTTGGTTATATAATATCTGGTATTAAGACATCCCGTGAGGTACGGGTGGGGGATACGATTACTCATGTAGCTCGTCCCGCAAAAGAGGCCATTGCAGGTTTTGAAGAAGTGAAACCGATGGTGTTTGCCGGTGTTTATCCGATAGACAGTGAAGATTTTGAGAACTTGCGTGCATCGTTGGAGAAACTGCAATTGAATGATGCCTCTTTGACATTCCAGCCGGAAAGTTCAGCTGCCCTGGGATTTGGTTTCCGTTGCGGTTTCCTTGGATTGTTACATATGGAGATTGTCCAGGAACGTTTGGATCGTGAGTTCAATATGGATGTGATCACTACGGTACCGAACGTATCGTATAAAGTATATGATAAAAAAGGGAATTGCATGGAAGTTCATAATCCAAGCGGTTTGCCCGAACCTACGCTAATCGATCATATCGATGAGCCATATATTCGTGCTTCTGTCATAACTAATACGACTTTTATTGGCCCGATCATGACACTTTGTCTGGGTAAGCGTGGTATTTTGTTAAAGCAGGAATATATTTCAGGTGATCGTGTAGAGATCCATTATGACATGCCTTTAGGTGAAATTGTGATTGACTTTTACGACAAGCTCAAAAGTATTTCTAAGGGGTATGCTTCTTTTGATTATCATATTCATGACTTCCGCCCGAGTAAGCTGGTTAAGTTGGATATCTTGCTGAACGGAGAGCCTGTCGATGCTTTATCGACCTTGACACATGTGGATAATAGTGTAACATTTGGCCGTCGTATGTGTGAGAAGCTGAAAGAACTTATTCCCCGGCAGCAGTTCGATATTGCCATTCAGGCAGCTATTGGTGCAAAGATTATCGCTCGCGAAACAATTAAAGCTGTCCGTAAGGATGTAACGGCAAAATGTTATGGTGGTGATATTTCACGTAAACGTAAACTGCTGGAAAAACAGAAGGAAGGTAAGAAGCGAATGAAACAGATCGGAACAGTAGAAGTTCCGCAGAAGGCATTCTTGGCTGTATTAAAGTTAGACTAAAAACAGCTTCAAAAAAGAAATATATAAACGAAGCTATTATAATCAATATCTAAAAGGTGACGCCATACTAAGCAAACGGCGTCACCTTTTTTGTATAATGTTTTTGATCTGTTTTTTTAGAGGCAATTCTATTGATTTTAAGATATTTGATTATATATAGCTCGTGGTAAAGTCGGAATGAATTAATCATTTGTCCTTAGTGAAACGATTGTTTGACCCAGGTCGTGTTTTTAGTTGACCCTGGTGAAACTTATATTTGACCCAGGTCAAATGATTAGAAGTTTATGAATAATGATGTAGAAAGAGGGATGTTATTCTATAAACTATTCCTTCCTAAATAATAAACTTTTTCAGGAAGATATACTTTTTATCCGAAGTGTTTTTATCATAGTCAACCAAAATCAGGACGAGACAAACTTATACCACCGTCCTCCAATGTGATAAGATGTTGTTTATAAAGAGTTCCGATCGCTTGCTTGAAGCTTTTTTTACTACATTGAAAAAGCGATTGAATGACCTCCGGATCACTTTTATCATGTACTGCAATAAATCCTCCCTGGCTTTTTAAGGATTCGAGAATAGTACCGGCTAATCCTTCTATTTTCTGATATCCCAGCGGAGTGAGGCTTACATCTATTTTTTCATCTTCTCTGACTCCTTTGATATAACCTTTAATTGCCTCCCCTTTTTCCAGACGGCGGAAGACTTCATTATAATAAACCAGCCCCCAATGAAGGTTATTGATGATAACTTTATAGCCGATCTCTGTTTCATCGGCAACTAACAAGTCGACTTCCTGATTGGGAGTATATTCGGGTATCACATTGTCCAAATACTTATCGATACGGGCAGAAGCGACAATGCGTCCTGTAATATGGTCAATATGAACATACACCAGATACCATTTGCCTTCCCGCATCGGCATTTTCTGTTCCTTGAAAGGTACGAGCAAATCTTTCATCAAGCCCCATTCCAGAAAAGCCCCTGTATTGTTGACCGATTTGACTTCCATAAACTTAAATTCACCGACAGTTGCCAGCGGATGGGCTGTAGTGGCTATGAGTCTACCTTCATTATCATGATAGATAAAGACTTCCACTTCATCTCCCGGTTTTACGTTTTTAGGAACATAACGAGCCGGAAGAAGTATCTCTTTTCCATTGCCGCCATCCAGATAAACTCCAAAATCCAGGTCTTTGACTATTTTGAGTGTGTTGTATTTTCCTACTTCAAGCATATATCTAATATATTTTTGTACAAAAGTACTTGAAAAAGAAATAATATCCTATTCTTTCAATCTGTCTCGTGTGAAACTTGGTTATGTATTACTATTATGATTTATATTTTGTGGAGAAACACTAAAATATGTTGAGTTTTTTATGGGTGAAGCAGCAATATCTGATATATTACATCGTTATAAATGTAATAGTTTTTATAAGCTACCTGTAGCAAAAGGTTGCTATGAAAATTGTATCTTTGCAATTTTTAGAATCGAAATATAATAAGTAAATTAGGATGAAGTTGAAGTATTATTTATTTGCATTCTTTTGTGGCTTGATGTGTGCCTGTTCTACGCCGAAAGATGTTGTTTATTTTCAAGGCATTGACTCATTATCAACAGAGCAGTTGGCGAATATGAGTCAGAAATATATAACAGGTATAACCTATGATGATTTATTATCTATTACTGTTGCAGCTTGGGACCCTGCATCTGTAACACCGTTTAATCCTCCTGCTTTTTCTTATTCTTCAGAAGGCGAACAACCTGTTACAGGCTCCCAGTCTCTATATACTTATTTGGTCGATCGTGATGGATATATCAATTTTCCGGTATTAGGAAAGATTTACGTAGCAGGTCTGACCCGTTTACAGTTAGCGGAAAAAATGGAAGAGATGATATCTAAATATGTTGAGAAACCTCTGGTAAATGTACAAATCCTGAATTTTAAAGTAACTGTTATGGGAGAGGTAAGCAGACCAGGGCCATTTTCAATAAAGAACGATAGAATGACTATTTTAGATGCTTTAGGTATGGCTGGTGATTTGCCGATTACAGCGAATCGAAAGAATGTTTTGGTAATACGTGAAAATGAAGGTCAGAAAGATATAATTCGAATAGATTTGACAGATCCGGCTGCATTTGCGTCTCCCGGTTTTTATTTGAAACAAAATGATGTTGTCTATGTAGAACCGATAAAGAATAAACAACGTACTCGTACAAGTTCAGACAGGCAGTTCACAATGTCTTTGTTAACGACTATAATGACTACTGTATCAATTGTAACGAGTGTGATAGTAGCAATTGTCAAATAATAAAAATGAAAAATGAAGAATATGGAGTCTATTCAGCCTGATAAAGAAACAATTAGTCTAAAGAAAATTATTATTTCTTATGTGCGGCATTGGAAGTTGTTTGTAATAGCAGGGATTATTTCTTTTATACCGGCATTGCTATATCTCATCTTTACGCCAAAGACCTATGAGTTAATGGCGAAAATACAACTATTGGAAGACAAGAGTAATGCAGGCTCCGGATTTAATGTAGGAGAAGCAACCGGATTGATGAAATCTTTCGGTTTGGGTGGTATTAGCGGTGGTAGTGTCAATTTGGATGATGAAATGGCCAAATTGACTTCTATTTCAACTTTAAAAGAAATGGTTTTGGCACTGGGATTGAATGTGTCTTATTATAAGCCCTATGCTTACCAATATAAAATGTATGAGGATATACCTCTTCGCTTAGTTCCGGATAATGCAATATTATCAAAATTGAATGGAACATACACGTTTGATGTTAATATAAAGAAAGACGGACGGGTTTCGGTGAAGATCGAATCACCTGAAAGCGAAGATAAAATCCGTTTGAATTTCGAATCATTACCTGCAAATATAGAACTGGATGGTGGTAATTTTACATTATCTTATGCAGGAGATGTCGTGAAACCATTATCCATGGATATAGAGGTTGCTCCTGCCGGTTGGACGGCAGAAACTTTATCCGATGAATTATCGTTTGAAGACTATTCAAAGAATGCGAATGTAATAGAAATCTCTTATACGGATTATGAGAGACGCAGAGGGTTGGACATGCTTAACAAATTGATTGATATTTATAATTATCAGGAAGATTCTGTTAAACGTCATGAAAGTGAAAAATCTATTGAATTTTTAGATGGACGTATTCAAAGCGTAATGAATGACCTTAGCAAGGTTGAAATGCAAATAGAACGTTATAAGATACAAAATAAAATGACGGACATAGAATATGATGTCCAATTCTATGTAGAGCAAGTAAAAGATCTTCAGGTTAAAATTATAGAGCTGGAAGCCCAGATGCGTGTGGTAGAGTTACTTGATAGCTATATTAAAGACCCACAGAATCGTTATAACTTGATTCCTGCTTTATTGTCGATCAGCGATGGCGAAAAGTCCAGTCCGATATCGACTTATAATGAAGCTTTACTCGAACGGGCTAAGATTTTGCAGAGTACGAAGGGGAATAACCCTTTGATTGATCAGGTTAACAAGCAGGTCGATCAATTAAGAGAAAGTGTTTATCTGTCTATCGAGAATGCAAAGAAAGGTGTAAAAATGACTTTGGATGATCTGACTAGCAAAGAGAAACAACTGATGGACAAGATGGGGGCAGTTCCTTCTATAGAAAGAGAATATGTCGATTATAAACGTCAGCAGGAGATATTCCAGGCCGTTTATTTAATACTTTTACAAAAGAGAGAAGACCTGGCTTTATCCATCGGAGAGAAAAAAGAACGTGCACGCGTGATAGAAACTCCTTATGTAAAACAACATCCTATCGGACCGCGTAAATTATATGCAGCTTTCGGTATGTTACTTTTTACATTGTTGGTACCTATAGGCTATCTGTTTGGTAAAGAACAGTTTTTGGCATTGAAGAAAGAATTTAAAGAAACAAAGTAAGATCATGAAAAGAGTATTGGTTACAGGCGCCGATGGATTTATCGGTTCTCATTTAACTGAGATGTTGTTGGAACAGGGATATCAGGTTAAAGCACTCTCTTATTATAATTCTTTTAATGATTGGGGGTGGTTGAATGATGTAAAACATCCTAATTTAGAAGTTGTAACAGGAGATATTCGCGATCCTTATTTTTGTAAACATATAACTAAGGATGTCAAACAGATATTTCATCTGGCTGCTTTGATCGCTATTCCTTATTCTTATGTAGCACCAGATAGTTACGTCGATACAAATATCAAGGGAACTTTAAATATATGTCAGGCAGCTAAGGAAAACGGAGTGGAAAGAGTACTTATTACATCTACTTCGGAAGTGTATGGTACTGCTCAATATGTACCAATCGATGAGAAACATCCGAAACAACCTCAGTCGCCCTATTCTGCTACAAAGATTGGTGCAGATGCAATAGCTATGAGCTTTTATAATGCATTTGAATTGCCGATAGTGTTGGTAAGACCTTTTAATACTTATGGACCGCGTCAATCGGCACGGGCTATAATTCCGACAATTATTACTCAAATAGCGAATGGTAAAAAAGAAATTAAACTGGGTGATTTGACTCCTACACGTGATTTTAATTTTGTCAAAGATACATGTAAGGGATTTATTGAGCTTTCAAAATGTGAAGCAGCGATAGGGCAAGAGGTCAATATTTGCAGTAACTTTGAAATCTCTATGCGCGACACATTGAATACAATAGCCCGGCTTATGAACTCGGATGTCAGGTTCATTGAAGATGAAGCCCGGATTCGTCCTAAAAACTCGGAAGTATTCCGTTTATGGGGAGATAACACAAAGATTAAATCATTAACCGATTTTGTTCCTTCTTATTCATTGGAGGAGGGATTGAAAGAGACAATCGACTGGTTTTTGGATAAAGATAATTTGAAGAAGTATAAAGCTGATATGTATAATGTATAAGTCGGTAGTTGATTTTATTCATAAGTTGTATGGTACAGATGAACTGGTTCCTCTTCATGCACCGTGCTTTATAGGAAATGAGAAGAAGTATCTGAACGAATGCATAGATACTACGTTCGTATCCAGTGTCGGTAAATTCGTCGATCGTTTCGAAGAAATGATTGTCGATTATACGGGTACAGCGAAAGCTGTTGTCTGTGTCAGCGGAACAAATGCGCTTCATATGGCCTTGTTGCTGGTTGGGGTAGAGCGGAACGATGAAGTAATATCGCAGGCTTTGACATTTGTTGCAACGGCTAATGCCATCAGTTATATTGGTGCACATCCTGTTTTTATCGATGTAGATAAGGATACGATGGGATTGTCGCCTGAAAAATTAGAGAAATGGCTGCAGGCTTCTGCTGAAATGAAGAACGGTTTTTGTTATAATAAGAAAACCGGTCGTCGAATAAAAGCTTGTGTACCGATGCATACGTTCGGGCATCCGGTTAAAATATCCGAACTGGCACGTGTATGTGATCGATACAATATCGAGTTGGTGGAAGATGCCGCTGAAAGTATCGGTAGTTTTTATAAAGGGCAACATACCGGCACATTTGGTAAAATAGGAGTGATCAGTTTTAATGGAAATAAAACGATAACGACAGGTGGTGGTGGTATACTTTTGTTCAGAGATCATGAACTGGGAGCGTATGCGAAGCATCTGACAACACAGGCTAAAGTACCCCATCGTTGGGAGTTCATACATGATCATATCGGTTACAACTACCGTATGCCAAATATAAATGCAGCATTAGGTTGTGCCCAGATGGAGAATATTAGTCGTTATGTGGAAAACAAACGTGAGACAGCTGAGATATATAAAAAATTCTTTGCTGATTTATCGATGGATTTCTTTACAGAGCCGGGTGATAGTTGTTCCAATTATTGGTTGAATGCAGTTATACTTCCTGATAAATCCGATCGTGATCGATTTTTGGAGTACACGAATGATAACGGAGTTATGACACGTCCTGTTTGGGGATTGATGAATAAACTTCCAATGTTTGAAAATTGTGAAACGGATGATTTGATTAATACTTATTGGTTCGAAGAACGTATTGTAAATATTCCGAGTAGTGTTCGTTTATGAACGATAAAAAAATCATACTGGTAGGAGGTGGAGGACATTGCAAGTCTGTGATCGATGTCGCCGAAAGTGCAGGATACTCCATTGGAGGTATATTGGATATACCCGAGTTGGTCGGTTCGACAGTTTTAGGCTATCCTGTAATCGGTACGGATGATAATATATCCGATTATGTGGAAGACGCTTTGTTCGTGGTGACTGTCGGGCATATAAAAGATCCTTCTTTGCGGATAAAATTGCATGAACGAATAAAAAGTGCAGGTGGTCATTTTGCTACATTAGTGGCATCGACAGCTCGTGTCTCAAGATTTGCATCGATAGGTGAAGGCAGTGTGGTCATGCACCAGGCTGTGATTAATGCGGATGCACATGTAGGTGCAGGATGCATTATCAATACCTTTGCCAACATAGAGCATGATGCTGTTATTGGTGATTATTGTCATATTTCTACCGGTACGATGGTAAACGGTAATTGTACAGTAGGGCAAGGTGTATTCTTGGGTAGTCAATCTGTTTTGGTAAATGGTATTAGTATTACCGATGGATGCGTTTTTGCAGCAGGAAGTATGATTCGGAAAAATATAATAAGAAAAGGAATTTATTCCGGGAATCCGGCATTACTAAAAATAAAATTGTGATCTGATGGGAAAAACGCTTATTATTGCAGAAGCTGGCGTTAATCATAATGGTTCCATTGAAATAGCGAAGCAGTTGGTTGATGTTGCTGCAGAAGCTGGAGTCGATTATGTCAAGTTTCAGACATTCAGTGCGGATCGTTTAGTATCGAAAGATGCTTTGATGGCTGAATATCAAAAAAATAATATGCATAAGGCATCCACTCAATATGAAATGTTGAAAAAACTGGAATTATCTTCGGCTCAGCATAAAATATTGATAGAGTATTGTGCAATGAAAGGCGTTCGTTTTCTTTCGACGGCATTTGATTTGGAAAGTATCGACTTCCTGGGTGATTTGCATTTGGGTATATGGAAAGTTCCGTCGGGGGAAATAACCAATTATCCCTATTTGAAGCGAATAGCCGGTTATCATGAGCCTGTTATTCTTTCGACAGGAATGTCTGTTTATGGAGAAATTTCAGATGCTGTCAATTTGTTGGTTAATAATGGCATTTCGAAAGATATGATTACTATTTTGCATTGTAATACGGAATATCCTACTCCTATGGAAGATGTTAATTTGCATGCAATGCAATTTTTGAAGGAAAAGTTCAGTATCAGAGTTGGTTATTCTGATCATACTAAAGGAATAGAAGTGCCGGTTGCTGCTGTTGCTTTGGGAGCTACTGTCATTGAAAAGCATTTTACCTTAAGCCGTTCTATGGAAGGTCCTGATCATAAAGCGTCGTTAGAGCCAGATGAACTGAAAACAATGGTTACGTCTATAAGGAATATCGAGAAGGCCCTTGGTAAGTATGATAAGCAAGTGACTCATTCTGAAGAAAAGAATATTCTTATTGCGAGAAAAAGCATTGTTGCTGCTCGTAAAATAGAGAAAGGGGAGACCTTTACAGAGCAGAATCTGACAGTTAAACGCCCTGGGAACGGTCTCTCTCCGATGAAGTGGCCGGAAGTAATAGGGAAAGTTGCTGCAAAAGTGTATAAGCCTGATGATTTAATTGAATTATGAGAAAAATCTGTGTTGTAACTGGCAGTCGTGCAGAATATGGTTTATTGAGTGGCCTGATGCAAGAGATTAAACAGTCGGAAGATCTTGTGCTTCAGGTGATCGCTACCAATATGCATTTATCTCCGGAGTTCGGACTTACCTATCGTGAAATAGAAAAAGATGGTTTTGTTATCGACAAGAAAGTTGAAATGTTGCTTTCTTCCGATACGGCAAATGCGACCGTTAAGTCTGTGGGATTGGGAGTGATTGGTTTTGCTGATGCTTATAATGACTTATCTCCGGATATAATCGTAGTCTTAGGTGATCGGTATGAAATATTAGCAGCTGTATCTGCAGCATTATTTTACCGGATACCTGTCGCTCATTTACATGGTGGGGAAATAACAGAAGGTGCATATGATGACTCTATACGTCATGCTATTACCAAAATGAGTCATTTACATTTTACAGCTACGGAAGATTATCGGAAAAGGGTTATTCAATTGGGAGAATCGCCGGAGCGAGTATTTAATGTAGGCGCTATCGGATTAGATAATATAAAAAAATGTACCTTTTTATCAAAGGAAGAACTGGAGAAAAGTCTGAACTTTAATTTAGGAGATAAAAGTTTATTGGTAACTTATCATCCTGTAACCTTGGAGCATGATACAGCTCGTCAACAGTGCAATAATCTGTTGGCTGTTTTAGAGCGACATCCTGAATATAAAATTTTATTTACATTACCGAACTCAGATACAGGAGGACGGATTATAATGGAGTGTATGCAGGATTTTGTTTCCCGCAATAAAAATAGAGCTGTTGCTTTTACTTCTTTAGGTAAAATTCGTTATCTTTCAGCGTTGAACTACGTATCTGCCGTAGTAGGGAACTCTTCCAGTGGAATATTGGAAGTACCGAGTTTTGGTATTCCCACGTTGGATATCGGTGACAGACAAAAAGGACGTATTGCTGCTGCTAGTGTTGTTCATTGCGGAACAACACAGGAGGAAATAAATACAGGGTTTGACAGACTTTTTTCAGAAGAGATTATGAAAGTTGCAAAAGCACGGAATAATCCGTATGAAAAAAATAATACTATCGAATTTATAATTAAAGTTCTGAGATCATATCCTTTAGAAGGTATTATTCAAAAAACTTTTTATAATTCATAAAATGAAAGAGTGGTTAAAATATATAATAAACAATACTGCATCTATTCGTGAAGCTCTAAATGCATTAAATAAATTGTCAAATGATATTTTGACTTTGTTTGTTGTAAATGAAAGGGAAGAGATGATCGGAACTTTGACGGATGGAGATATACGTAGATGGTTAATTGATGGTGGTACTTTGGAAGGACCAGTCTCTGAGGCAATGAATCGTAATTTTTGTTTTGTTAAATCTGGGAAAATTGAGGTGCCATCTATAAAAAAGTTCAAAGAATTGGGAATAACTTTAGTGCCCTTATTAACAGAAGATGGCAAAATCGATAAAATATATAATCTGAAAAAGAATAAGTCAATACTGCCTATAGATGCAGTTTTGATGGCTGGAGGAAAAGGGGAAAGATTGCGTCCTTTGACGGAAAAAACTCCTAAACCTTTACTTTTTGTAGGAGATAAACCTATTATCGATTATAATATCGATCGTTTGATGAATTTTGGGGTGGATAATATATCTGTTACGGTTAATTATCTGAAAGAACAGATCGAAGCTTATTTTTCAAACCAAAGAGGTATTGTTAAAGTTAAATGTATCAGAGAACCTCAATATTTAGGAACGATCGGTTCTGTTAAATTTGTGGATACATTTACCAATGATGTGATTTTGGTTATGAATTCGGATTTGTTCACAAATATTGATTATGAAGACTTTTTTCTGCATTTTATGAATAATGATGCAGATATGTCTGTAGCAGCTGTACCATATTCGGTAAATATTCCTTATGGTGTTTTTGAATTATCAGGACATGATATAATCGGAATAAAGGAGAAACCAACGATTAATTATTATGCGAATGCAGGTATTTATCTGATAAAGAAAAACTTGCTGGACTTGATTCCTTTTGGTGAATTTTATAATGCGACGGACTTTATTGATTTATTGATTGGAAAAGGATATAAGGTAATACGATTTCCTCTAACTGGTTATTGGATCGATATAGGGCAGCATGAAGATTTGAAAAAAGCCAGAGAATTAGTAAAACATTTGTGATAGGATAGTTGGGAAAAATGAGAAAATTTTTAATAACAATATGTGCACGTGGGGGCTCTAAAGGAATTCCCGGTAAAAATATAAAAGCATTGAACGGAAAGCCTTTGATTGCTTATACAATAGATGTCGCTAAGTCGTTTAAGGATAAATTGGGTTCAGTAGATATCGCTTTGTCGACCGATTCTGAAGAAATTAGAAAAGTTGCAGAAAATTTTGGATTATCCACTGACTATATCCGGCCTGATTTTTTGGCAGGGGATAAAGTGGGTAAGATAGATGCAATAAAAGATTTATTATTATATCACGAGAAGAAGAATTCAGAGACGTACGAGTATATATTAGATTTAGATGTTACTTCTCCTTTGCGTAACGTTTTGGATTTATGTGAAGCTTATAAACTGTTGGAGCAAGATCCATCAGCTATCAATCTGTTTTCTGTCAGCGATGCAAATCGTAGTCCTTATTTTAATATGGTAGAACAAAAATCTAATGGTTATTTTGCCCAGGTAAAGAGACCTGAAGGAGATGTATTCACCCGTCAGTCAGCTCCGCTGACCTATGACCTGAATGCGTCGTTCTACTTTTACAGGAGAGCTTTTTTTGATTTGGGATATAAAGGGGCTATAACGGATAAATCATTGATATATAGAGTCCCACACATTTGCTTTGATTTGGATCATCCAATTGATTTTGAAATTATATCTTATTTGATTACAAACAATAAGCTTGATTTTGATTTATGACTGTTTTAATTGTAGGTTTAGGATCTATTGCAAAAAAGCATCTATCTGCTTTAAGAAAATTAAGGCCGGATATGCTTGTCTATGCTTTGCGTTCTTCATCTTCTTCTTTGTCTTTTGATGGCGTTAAGGATATATATTCCTGGGAAGAATTAGTAGATTTGAATCTTGATTTTGTAATAATATCTAATCCTACATCAGAACATAAATGGGCGATAGAGAGATTGTTGGATTTACAAATACCTTTGTTCATCGAAAAGCCGTTATATCATTCTCTTGCTATTGAAGATTTAGTACATAAAGTAGAAAGATCCGGACAATTGACTTATGTAGCATGTAATTTGCGTTTTCTGGATTGTTTGAAGTTTGTTAAAGAGGTGTTATCTGAAAAAAAGAAATGCCTTAATGAGGTGAATGTTTATTGCGGATCTTTTTTGCCCGATTGGCGTGCGGGAGTAGATTACCGAAAAAATTATAGTGCAATATCCTCTATGGGGGGAGGTGTTCATCTTGATTTAATTCATGAATTGGATTATTTATATTGGTTTTTCAATATGCCTCGAAATGTTCATTCGATTTTTTCCAGTCGTTCTACATTATGTATAGATGCCTATGACTATGCAAATTATTGTTTGGAATATGATTCTTTTTGTGCAAATGTTGTTTTAAATTATTACAGGAAAGATACAAAGCGTACATTAGAATTGGTGTTTGAAGATGAAACATGGTCGGTTGATTTGCTCACAAATAAAATAATATGTGGCGATAATGTTGTATTTTCATCGGATCAGGTTATTGGAGATACTTATTTGGCACAGATGGACTATGTTTTGCAATTGATTGAAGAAAGAAAAACAGTCTCTCAAAATACTATATGCGATGCTTTTAATGTTTTAAAAATTTGTTTGACAGATGATACTAAAAGATAAAATAATAATAGTTACAGGTGGTTCCGGACTGATTGGTCGGGAAATAGTTGACGATATCAAGAGAAAAGGCGGATATGCAATAAATGCAGATATTAATGTTTCGACTGATTTATCGAATGGGACGATAAATGTCGATGTCTCAGATAGCGCTTCTATTAGAAATGCTGTTGAAGAGATTTATACCTATTTTGGACATATTGATGGACTTGTAAATAGTGCTTATCCACGAACGAAAGATTGGGGTGCTTTTTTTGAAGATATTAACCCTGTCTCGTGGAAGCAAAATGTAGATATGCAAATGAATAGTTGCTTCGAGTTTTGCCAGTATGTTTTAAAATATATGGCGAAAGAGAAAAAGGGAGCTATTGTTAACATAGCTTCTATTTATGGTATTGTTGGAAATGATTTTACTCTATATGAAGAATATGGTGGGACATCTCCTGCTGCTTATTCGGCAATAAAAGGCGGAATTATTAATTTTACACGTTATTTGGCGTCTTATTATGGAAGAAAAAATATACGTGTTAACTGTGTTTCTCCTGGTGGAATTTTTGATCATCAGCATGAATCTTTCCTAAGGCGTTATAATGAAAAGGTACCGATGGGAAGAATGGGGAACCCCGATGATATAGCTCCTGCAGTTTCTTTTCTTCTCTCTGACGAAGCAAAGTATATAACCGGACAAAATCTGGCAGTTGACGGAGGGTGGACCGCTATATGATAAAGAGTTTTGGTGCAGAGATATATTCGAATAGAATAAGTTAGATCTGAATACGGGTCGTTTCTTCGGGAAAAAATAGCAGTGGGTATACCTACAAAGATTATCAAGTATTTGTGAGATAGAATTTATGTTTATAGGAAACAAATTAAGAAAGCTACGTACGAATACCGTATTTAAAAATGGGATATTGTTTACAATGTTTTCATTTTTAAATAGTGGGATTAACTTTTTGCTTTTGATTATTCTTGCGAATTTTATTTCTCCGTTAGAATACGGTGAGCTTAATTTGTTTAATACATTCGTTACTCTTTTGAGTATGCTGATATCTTTAAATACTACCGGTATTATTTCTGTTGAATTTTTTAAAACATCTAAGCAGCAGTTTCGAAAAATACTCAATGGAGTGTTGTTATTATCAACAGGGACACTTTGTTTTTTTACTTTTTTGTTGTTGATTTTTTCTCATTTTCTGAAACTGGCGGTTGGACTTTCTGTCGAATATCAATGGTTGGCATTGCTGATTTGTTACTTGCAAGTGTTTTCCTCTATAAATCTGGATATATGGAGATTGGAAGAGAAACCTGTTTCTTACGGTTTGTATAGCGTTTCTACTGTTTTGTTGAATTTTATTTTGACACTTGTCTTAGTTATTTCATTTCAACAAGGTTGGTTAGGGCGTTTATATGCACAAGTTGGGGTTGGTATTGTCTTTTTCTTTATTAGTATTATCTTTTTAATAAAGAGAGGATATTTAAAAAGGATTTGGCCGGATAAGCGATCGATTAAAGATGCATTACATTTTGGCTTACCATTAATACCGCATAGTACATCCACCTGGATACGACAAGGACTTGACAGATATATTATCAATTATTTTTTCGTAACATCGGATGTCGGTTTGTTTAGTTTTGCTTACAATTTTGCGAATGTTATTCAAATTGTCGGTTTTGCATTTAATGCAACTAATTCTGTCTTTATCTATAAAAATCTGGCCCAGAATAATACTGATACACGAGATCGCTTATGGAAACAGACTAAAGTGATGTTGATTTTCTTTTTCTTATTAGCTATACTGATTTGTCTGGGAACTTCTGTTTTTATTCCGATATTGGTCCCTAACTATGCAGGTTCCATTCCTTATTTATTTCCTCTCTGTATGGCTGCTATGTTTCAGTGTATTTACTATTTATTTGTAAATTATCTTTTTTACTATAAGAAGACGAAAGGGTTAATGTTTATTACTTTCTTTATGTCAATTTTGCACTTTTTACTATCTTTGTTATTGACAAGATATTCGATAATGTATACAGCTTATATAACGATGGTTATTAACTTTTTAATAGCTTTTCTCGTTTTCTTATATAGCCGTAGAATTTATAAATTAAGATGATGATAGCTATGATTGAGCAGTTAAAAAAAATAATAATTATTTGTCATGAACCATTAACTATTCGGATCAGATCTAATTTTTATATAGAGGAATATATAAATGCTGGCTTTAATGTGGAATATTGGGATTTATCTCAAGCTATATATCCAGGTATTAAGTTAGCTGATCAGTTGGAAGTATCTTATGTAAAAAAGATAAATGATCTGGATTCGCTTAAAAGAATCTTGGATGTTGAGGATATTGTCAATAGTATATTTATTGTCGAAGTTAATTATTCGTGGAATAATAGATTTCTATTTAAGGTGTTATCGGATAAGCAATGTTATATGGTCCGAATCGATATGTATGGAAATACAGTGTTGAATGTTCCTTTGAAGTCTAAATTAGCTGGTTTGTCTATTTCCAGAATACCTGATATACTACTGCGACAAATACAACAAAGAAGATTTGATTTATTTACAAAGAGAAATAAAGTGAAGGGATATGATAAAATCTTTTCATCATCTTATTTAGTTATGAATAGAGTACCTATTAACCATCCTGATTATGAATCATATAAAAGAACATTAGAATTTGATTCGGAAGATAAGTATATTGTTTTTTTAGATGTCTTTTTTCCATTACATCCTGATTTAATTTATATGTTTGGATATGAAAAAATATCTGCTTATTGTTACCAACAAAGTTTGACTGCATTTTTTGATAAAATGGAAAAAAGGTTTAATTTGCCTGTTGTAATTGCTGCCCATCCTAAGTCCAATTATATTGGTACTGAGTTTGGTAACCGCAAAATATTGAAAGGAGATACGGCCTCGTTAGTACGAAAGGCAGCAATGGTCTTTTTACATTCTAGTAATTCTGTCTCATCTGCAATTTTGAATGATAAGCCATTTGAATTGATTACTAATAATGAATACAATAAGAATGGCTTAATAAAGAATACTTTGAATAAATTGGCTGTGGTATTAGGTAAATCTATTTATAACATTGATGAAATAGATGTGAATACAATGGAAGTACAAAGAATGGATTCCCAGAAGCGTGCTGAGTATATTAACTCTTATTTGGCATCTAAAGAAACTATGAATACTTCAAATGTCGATTTACTGATTGCTGAATTCAAAAAAATGTAGGTTTTCGATTCTTTGTTATTTACCGATTAAGACATTTTGAAATAGATCGATCCATTTTTGCATGATTATTTTGTAAGTATATTTTTGGGTGGCTTCATGTGCTTTATTTCCCATTTGTTTACGGAGAGCTTGATCCTTCATCAGGATATTTATTTTTTCTGCAAATGCAACTTTATCGCCTTCTTCTACGAGAAAACCATTTATTCCATCTTTTATTGCATCTTTGGGGCCGCATTTGAATGAGTATGACACGCTAGGTAACCCAAAACTCATTGCTTCCAGTAAAACCATCGGAAAACCTTCAAATCTGGAAGTCATGACGAATATGGATGATTCTAAATACCTTTGAGCAATATTTTTTTCTGGAGGAAAAATCTTTATCTGGTTTTGTAGTCCTTTATTCTGTATTTGTAACTCTAATTTTTCTTTATCTTCTCCTGTCCCGAAAATACGAAGAGACCAATCTGGGTTGTCTTTTTTTACCAGATCCCAAAGATCAATTAAACGGTCGAATCCTTTTTGGTTGTCAAGTCTCCCTACCGCAATAACAATTTTGTTGTTTTTTGACGACACATCTGTTGATAATAATGGTATAATATTAGGAATTGCAATGGTATCGGGACGAATTACATCCCAGGCAGCTTTATCTTCTTTTGTTAAGACAACGAATGCATCGTATTTCTTAGGTATAGTATATTCTTCCCAAAAACTACGAAGTCCATATGCCAATCTGAAAATGAAAGACCAATTTTCTGTTATAGATCTTTGTAGTTTATATCCTTTGGAAAAATGAAATTCTAAAATCTTTTTACTCCCGTCTTTTATTGATGGAAGAAAAGTCGCATCATGCGTAAATGTGGAAATTACAATATCCGCAGAGATATCTTTCAGTACTTTTTCCAATCTGGTTTTGTGCTTTTTCTTTTTTTCTCTACGTATCAAAGTCCGTTTCAGAAAAGAATAAGATACGATCTCGTCATAATTAATATCGAGATCAATAAATTTTATTTTATTTGAGAATTCATAATATGCAGGACGTTTCCCCTGACCTGTTGTTATTATAGTGATATCATAACTGTTTCCATTGTTATATTCAGCGAGATAGTTCGTTTTCATGGAAATGATTCTTTCTATTCCTCCCGGTCTGAATAGATCTGGAATACAATATACTATTTTTATTGTCCTGTTTGTTGTGTTTTCTGATATCTTATTCATATTGCAAATGTACAAAATATTTAAATTGTCTACACTCGTATTGAATTATAAACGATTGTATGTTTGTATTATTAGAATAAATAAGTTAAATATAATTAAAGTGGTGTGCTGGGTAGTGTATGTATTTACAAGTTATTTATCTTTGATAAATACTATTGTGGGATATGAAGTTGCTAAATTTTAAATTTTGTTCTACGGCTATCTGTTTATCATTTAGTCTGTTACTTTCAGGGGGATGTGATACTACTGAAGAGGAAGAAGAACTTTTCCCTAACGTATTGAAATCAACCTCTCTTCTTTTAGAAGCTTCGACTACAACGCCTCGTTGTAGCGAGGGGGATATTATACTGCTGAAAGATAATCGTATATTAACTATTTATACACGTTTTATTGATGGTCAGGGAGATCATAATAAGGCTGTATTGTCGGGACGTATTTCTGATGATGGTGGTTATACATGGGGTGATGAACGGGATATTGTTACTGGCGGAGGGAAGAAGAATGTAATGTCTGTTTCTTTATTGAGGCTACAAAATAATGATATTGCTTTATTTTATTTAGTTAAGAATAGTATATATGATTGTTACCCAGTTATGCGGACATCAAAAGATGAAGGGGTAACATGGTCTGATCCTGTAGCATGTGTTGTACCTGAAAGTGGTTATTATGTTTTAAATAATAGCCGGGTAATAAGATTGGAGTCCGGTCGTTTATTAATGCCATTGTCTCTTCATACAACGAGTAATTCCACCTTAAATGAGAGTGGACATATATTCTGTTGCTATTCAGATGATAATGGGAAGACATGGGTAAGAGGTGAATTTGTTACTAAAAGACAAGATTTGGTGACTCAGGAACCGGGTGTTGTTGAATTGAAAAATGGGAAAATACTATTGTATATGCGAACAAATTCCGGCTTCCAATATTTTTCTTATTCAAAAGATTCCGGAAAATCGTGGTCGGTAGCTCAGGAAGGTAATTTGCCTTCAGCTCAATCTCCTGCACTGATAGTGCGTGATCCTCAAAGTACAGCGCTTATTGCTGTCTGGAATAATAGTAAAACAGTTCGGACACCTTTGTGTCTGGCTTTATCTAAAGATGAGGGTGCGAGTTGGACTAATAAAGTTTTAATAGAAAGTAACCCGAACTTATGGTTCGCGTATCCGGCTATTCTTTTTTTACCTAATAATGCCGTTCTTATTTCCTATAGTATGGGTAAAGCTGAGTTATGGGGATTAGAGTCCTTTACAATATCCAGGATATTAAGAAAATCGTTGAATTTGGATAAATAAGGTGTAAATATATATTGTGAGGTTCTGAATCTCTACTTTTAGTTATATCTTTGTCTGTCAAAAATAAGATATAAACGATGTATGATATAGTGAAGCTAGGGGATTTTGATATTACAACCGATTTTTTTTTTACAGAATTTCCGGAAAAGACATTAATAATAAATACAATAAATGCCTATTCATGGACAATGACAGATCGTTTTCCTGATTTTAAGAAGGCTTTACAAACGAGTGATATTTTATTGCCTGACGGCATTGCTATCGTATATGCAGCTCGTCTGCTTGCTGGGAAACATATAAAGAAAATGGCTGGGGCTGATTTACATTGTCTTTTGTTGGATTTGTTGAATAAGAAGAAGGGGCGTTGTTTTTACCTGGGGGCATCCCAAAGTACATTAGACCTGATAAGAAAACGTTTAAACAAAGAATATCCTAATATTTGTGTCGAAACATTTAGTCCTCCTTTTAAAGAACAATTTACGGATGCTGATAATCAGGAAATGTATGATGTTATTAATCGGTTTTCTCCGGATGTGGTTTTTGTAGGGATGACAGCTCCCAAGCAGGAAACATGGATCTATCATAACCATAATAATATTAATACTAAGGTTATCTGTGGAATAGGTGCAGTTTTTGACTTTTATGCTGAAACCAAAAAGCGTCCACCACAATGGATGATTAATTGCGGTTTGGAATGGTTTGGTAGGTTGATCACCGATCCACGACGATTGTGGAAGAGGTATCTGATATATAATGTCGTTTTCCTATATAAGATAGGAACATTATATATTAAATCCTTTTTCTCAAAGAAATTATAATGTTTCTTTTTGATTCATATTATGTGTCATATTGGAAAATACGAGTCCCAAAAACATCATAAAAAATAACCCTCGATTACTTGTAAAGGTTGCATCGGCAATATTCTCGATTGCAAAATATCCTGATATAATAATAACTATGGTTGTAAGTTTTGAATCATATGTTTTTTTGAAATAAGTATATGCTTTTTTACATAAGTATATCCAAAAGATAACGAATAAGAGTGCTCCGACTACTCCAAATTGGGCTAATGACGGATAATAAGTGTCTGATATAAAATAAGGATAATGTTTACTTAGTCCCCAAATACCGTCTATTTCATAATCTTTGTAAATATTAGAATAGTAGGCTCCGGAAGCATGTGTACCGAAAGTAGCCAATCCTGAACCGAAAGGAAAATATTCCTTAAATATCTGGAAAGAAGTTGCATAAAGAGCAAATCTGGCAATATAGTCTTTTTCACTGTTTGCAGAAATACCTTGTAAAAAATAAAGTTCTATTTTTTCTTTTGCTACAAACAGTATTATCCCTATCATTATTAATGCTATAATTGAGTTCTTAAAATTGAACTTTAAATTTTTAGCATTACTGAAAAATAGAATGGCGAATGTGGCTAATACAAAAAAACCATAGTATTTGGATCTGGCAGAGAGTAGTCCGACAGCAAGCATACAAATAAATATGATTTTTTCTTTATTGGTATTATTACTTGTGTACAAGTAGACCAATGCCAGTGCAGCGATGGCAGATGCATAATTAGATGGGTGCCCTGCTATTAACTTCAGCATATTAGGATAAAATAGCTCTATTATGCCAAAAGGCACCAATAACCCCCAACATAATAGGCATAGTTGATTAAGCAGTATGTTTTGTTTTTTACTGAATAGAGGCTTTATTTGGTATACACAGAAAAAAGCTATATATGGCTTTAGTTGTATAATGAAATCGACTAATATGGCTTTTTTTGAGTTACTGTTAATCTGAAATGAATATATGAGATAGAAAATAAATATACCCAATATGTAGATAAATATTTTGTTAATTCTCCAGTCTGAAGTATGGAACATGTAGTGTATAAACATAATAAATAGTACGATGCCACATAATTCATCGATAGATTGAAAACCAATCAATCCATATGTCACAATTCCGAATATTAGAGTTATTATGAATAAACTGTAAAAATGTCTGTTTACAAAATCTTGTATCATTTCTAAATATATTTTTATCTTAGCTTATTTGAATTTGTAATACAAATAAACATTATTTTGTCGTCAGTGTATTATACAATGACTCTATTTCTTGATTGATCGTTTTAATATTAAACTTTGTCGATGCTAATTTTTTTCCTTCATCTGCTATTGTTTTGCATAGAGAAGGGTCTTTTATTAGTTCTTCAAAATTATTTGCGAGTGTTTGAACATCTCCTGGTGTAAACAAAAGCAAATTAGTTCTGTTTATTGCGATATCAGGAATTCCCCCTACAGGAGTTGTAACAACCGGCAGACCATAACTCCAAGCATCTAATACTGCCATTGGAAAGCCCTCGGCATAACTCGGTAGGCAAAAGATCATCGCTTCTTTAAAAGCTTTGTCTTTTTGTTCGCCATCTACCCATCCTAAAAACGTTGTTCTTTGTTCAATATTATGCTGCTGTACTAATAATTTTCCATTATCAATTTCACCGTTGCCTGCAAATACGATTTCCCATTCCGGATATTTAGGAGCTATAAGAGCAAAAGCATTGATCATATCTGAATATCCTTTTCTGGGATTCAAGGTTCCGGCATATAATATTTGTTTTTTCTGAATGTACGATTTTGAACTTATGATGGTGGTACACGGATTATATATGACAATCGCTTTACCTTCTGGCAATTGAAACTCTTCTGTTACCTGATCTTTCCAGTATTCAGATAATAGTACAACTCTATCTGCATGACTGAATAGATATTTATATACAGGCCTGAACTTCGTTTTTATAGTACTGTGAGGTGAAAAAGCATGGAAGTGTATGATTATTTTTTTTCTCCATAAACGTGCAATGAAAAAATAGAAACATTTACGGACAGCAGAAGGTACTTCACTTGTATGGATATGAATAATATCGTAAAAAGGAATAACTGCAGTGAATAGAATAAATGATCTTATAAAATATAGTAACTTATATAAAAAGCCTTTATCTATATGCGTTTCAATCCATTTACAATGAAACTTTTCCCATTGAACTCCTTTTTTGTGAGCTTCTATCACGGCAGTAATGCCTCCCCTTGTTTTATGTGAGGTTGCAACAATTAAAACTTTAGGTATATGTTTCATTGTATATTTTTTCTAATATGTTTTTGGCAATTCTTTTATCTTCTGCATAAAGCATTTTTTCATGCTCAATTATTTCATCAATGGAAAATCTTGGTTTTATGACTTTAGCCGGTATACCGCCTATGATAGAATAGGGGGGACAGGATTTATTGACAACTGCCCCGGCTGCAATAACCGATCCTCTGCTTATTGTAACTCCCATGAGTATAGTCACATTAGCACCTACCCAGACATCGTCTTCTATGTTAACTTCTTTATCATTTTCCGGTAGTTTTTCATGGGAGTCTACAATAAATTTTCCAACCATATCAATTCGATGATTTCCTGTTACGATCGTAGGAGATGGCCCGAATACGATATTATTACCTATGTTTAGCGGTGCTTCCGTACAAAATATATGAGCGTATCTGGGAATACTGACATTGTTTCCAATACTTAGATTTTCTAATCCGAAATATACTGATGTGCAAGGTTTTATTTTTACGTTGGTTCCACATTTCTTCATCACTTTTTTGAAAAGTAACGATAATATGGAATCTTTTATAAATTCGATAGAATGGGAAAACCTTTCTGTAAGACGGACTATTTTGATAAACATACTTGCTTTCGAATAATTTATTTATACAAATTTAGGGGTCGATATCCTCAAAAGTACAAATTTTTAGTATAAGATTTATACTTGTAAAGCTATAAACTTGTTTTTAATTGTTTTTTTAGATCTTCAATCACATATCCTGTCCTTATATCTCTTCCTGTTCCTGTTAAGTGATAAGCTGTATTCCAGAATAATGTATCATTGAAACTATATCTTTCAGCAGGTGCATTAAAAGGAAAATCATTAGTTATTAAATCCGTTTGTATTTGATTGATGTTTTCATGGGATTTTTCGAAACTCGATTCTTGAAAGCAAGGAGGCAAAAAGATGACCTGAACTCCTTGTTGTTTAATTTTATTGATCTTGTCTATTATTTTCTTTAGTGTTTTTTGAGAAGGAGCCGGTGCTATCATCCGAGTAACTGTTCTCCTGGGCTGATTTAGGTGAAGTATATAATCTCCTTTCTCATTGAAACCAGCAGGATTGTCTGCATACGGATCTTTATTTATCCCTCCTGACATACTTTTTAAGGCAAAAGGAATATATACTTTGGAACAAAAGTAGGAAGGATAAGTCCCCCAGTCCTTATATAGCCAAATTTCATTCCAACGCTTATCCTGAATAATAAGATCTGCCAATACTCCGGAGCCTTCATAATTAGAAAATTGGTGGTATTCCGGAATAATTACTAAGATGTCATTGGGCTGTATATAGGGTTCTATCTCTTCCAACATAAAATGTAAACCGAACCCGGCATGTATTCCCATGTTGTATGTCGTAATGCGTAATGAGTCTTGAACGCGTTGACTATCCATTCCGTAAGACAAATTTGATCCTCCTATGAAGACAATTTTTTGTCCTGTTATTTGTTTTATTTGTTCTCGTTTTTGAACATCGGCTAATGCTATCTCATCCCAACTGCCAATGTGTATCATCATTATTATTATCGCTATAATGAGAAAGGACAAAATAGAGAAAGATGCAATAAATATTTTTTTGATGAAGATATTCATGTCTGTCAAAATTGAAAGTAAATAAAAGTTTCTTGTACTCCCTGAAGAAAAAATATACACATGATAAGGAATACATATATCATCCAGCGAATCATTGGCGATGGTATATTGAAATCAAGTCCATGTGTCTTATTTCTTTGCATCCATTCTATAAATAACATGATTCCGATAAAAATAAAACAGCCAAAAGGAATGAAGTTACCGATCCCTAAATCTTTGGTATTAGGGAGTGAGAACAGAGAGGGACTACAAATACCTTTCAGGAAAGCGATTGCTGACTGTATATCCGTTGCTCTGAAAATGATCCATCCAATCATTACAATGACGAAGGTGATAATCATTTGCCAACCTTCTTTAAATGAAGGTAATATACGGTTAGGGGATATCTCTCCGGTATATTTTCTATTTTGTCCTAGTAATATTAGAGGAAGAAATAGTAATCCGTGATAAGCTCCCCATATAATATATGTCCAATTGGCTCCATGCCAGAAACCGCTCACAATGAATATGATTAAAGTATTTCTGACTGTTTGATATTTACCGCCCCTACTACCTCCTAATGGTATGTATATATAATCTCGAAACCAAGTGTTTAACGATATGTGCCACCTACGCCAGAATTCAGCAATATCTCGGGAAAAATAAGGAACATTAAAGTTTCTCATTAAGTCGAAACCGAACAGTCGCGCTGTTCCTAAAGCGATATCTGAATAACCGGAAAAGTCTCCATATATCTGGAATGTGAAAAGAATAGCTCCTAATAACAAAGCACTACCATTCGCTGTTTCTTGGTTTTCAAATATACTGTTTACTAATATAGCACAATTATCGGCAACAACCACTTTTTTGAAAAATCCCCAGAGTATTTGTCGTAAACCATCTACCGCTTTTATATAGTCAAATCTGCGTGGATGATAGAATTGTGGCAATAAATGGGTGGCTCTTTCAATAGGACCTGCAACCAACTGTGGAAAAAAACTGATAAATGCAAGAAAAGAAATAATATCTTTAGTCGGTTCTATTTGTTTTCTATAAACATCAATAGAGTAGCTTAACGCCTGAAAAGTATAAAAACTAATGCCAACCGGTAAAATTATTTTGAGTGTAGATACCTGAAGGTTTATGCCTACTTCTGCAAATGCACTGACGAAATTGTCGACAAAGAAATTGTAGTACTTGAAAAATCCAAGGATGATAAGATTTATAACAATGTTTGTTCCGACAATCCATCTACAATATCTACGGCTCTGATCTGTTTTCGTATTGTGATCTGTATCCCGTTTATGCTGGATCAACAATCCGCTTAACCAACTGCAGAAAGAGGTAAATACAATTAATAAAAGGAATCTCCAGTCCCACCAACCATAAAAGATATAACTGCTTATTAAAATAAAGCAGTTTTGAGATTTTAAATTCTTATTAAATACATACCAGTATAATATGAAGACAATAATTAAAAATATCAGAAATGTTATGGAATTGAAAAGCATATAATTCTTCTTTCGTTGTATACTAAGTTAGATTAGCGTGCAAATATAGCCATTCCTCTTAAATATCGAAAGATATGAACCTCTGTTTTTCTGAGATATAATATATCTTCACTTACATCCTTTTAAAGAATATCGCGAATTTTCCTTTTTTATATCTTTAAGGGCACAACCAGTGCATCCGCAACAGGATTTGTCTGCTTTTGAAGGGTGAACTAGTCTGTATATTTTTCTTCCTATATAGAAAATGACAATGAAACCGATAATGACGATAGCTACTTCCTGCCACATAATTGATGTCGTTAATTAATTAAATTAATAAACAAACTTCCCGTCTGATAAACCACAAACGAAACGATCCAAGCCAGGACACACGTGTAAATAACTACAAATATTCCCCATTTCCATGATCCTGATTCATTGACGATAGCAGAGATTGTTGCTATACATGGGAAATAGATGAGCACGAAAAGCATCAGGCTTAAAGCTATAAGGGGGGTGAATACAGGGTTGCCTTCTTCATCCATATCTTGTTTCAAGCGTTCGGATAAAGCTTGGCTATCTTCTTCTTCACCTGTATATAATACGCTCAGAGTACTTACAACAACTTCTTTGGCTGCCATACCTGTAAGTAAGCTGACACTCATTTTCCAATCGAAACCTAATGGATTGAGTACCGGTTGTATTGTTTGACCAACTATTCCGATATAAGAACTTTTCTGATGTTCTATATTCTTCAAACGTTCCAGTTCCGCAATGGTTTCTGTTTTCTCGGTAGAATCCAGTTCTGCATTTTCAACTTCCGCTATTTGCTTGTCGAATACGTCGCCTATTTCTGTATTACGGGGGAAATACCCCAGGAACCAAATAATAATAGAAGCAACTAATATGACACCTCCCATTTTATGAAGATACTGCTTCGCTTTTTCCCACATATGGATCATGATTGCTTTAGCCGTAGGCATACGATAGGGGGGAAGCTCCATTACAAACGGTACATCTTCTTCATTAAACAGGAAACGTTTGAACAATCGGGCCATAACCACAGCCAGAATAATTCCGGTAACATATAATGCGAGCAGAATAAAGCTGGCATTATTAGGGAAAAATGCTCCGGTCAATAATACATACACCGGAAGACGAGCACTACAACTCATTAACGGGTTAATCAGCATGGTTATCATCCGGCTGTTACGGCTTTCAATTGTACGTGAGGCCATAATTGCCGGCACATTACATCCGAATCCCATCACCAGCGGTATGAACGATTTTCCGTGAAGTCCCATTTTGTGCATGATCTTATCCATGATGAAAGCAGCACGTGCCATATATCCCGAATCTTCCATAAAAGAGATGAATAGATATAATATTAGGATATTAGGCAAGAAGACAATTACGCCGCCGACTCCACCGATGATACCATCTACCAACAAATCTTTTAAAGGTCCTTCACTCATATGGGACCGTACAAAGTTGCCGATAAAACCAACCAAATCTTCGATCCATCCCATCGGATATTCTCCCAGACGGAATGTCGCTTCGAACATAATCCACATAAACAGGATAAATATGGGGAAACCTAAAACTTTGTGGGTAACAAACAGGTCTATGATCTGAGTGCTGGTTGCTTCTTTTATTTTATTTTGTTCGAAGGTTTCCCGTAGTGCTCCTGATATAAAACCATAACGAGCATTAGTGAATGCCGTTTCACAATCTTCCAATAATAACTCTTCGATTTGAGTCACATTACGGTCACGTTCCTGAAGGATTATTTCCGCACATGGCAATGTTTGTATAAATCCTTCGATTTCGGGATCACCTTCCAGTAACTTGATAGAAAGGTAACGCTTTGAAAGGCTTTTGGCTATATTCGCATTCTCTTTGATAGCCTTGCGAACATTTGTAATACCTTTCTCTAGCACTTCGCCATAATTAATGTGGATATGGCGGATTACCGGATCTTCTTCCTCGTAAACTTTGATAACTCGTTTGAAAAGATCTTCGATTCCGAAACCACTTCTACTTACTGTAGGAACGATCGGAGTCCCGATCATACGGGATAAAGATTCGTAATCGAACTTATTACCCTGCCGTTCCAGCTCGTCATACATATTCAATGCTATGACAGAACGGACATCCATGTCGATAAGCTGACAAGTCAGATATAAGTTTCTTTCCAGATTGGAGGCATCTATCACATTGATGACTACATCCGGCTGTTCTTCGCTAAGGTGTTTACGGACATACAATTCTTCGGGAGTATAAGCAGATAAGGAATAAGTTCCCGGTAAATCTACGATCCGGAATGTATAGCCGTCTTGTTGGAAAGTCCCTTCTTTGGCATCGACTGTGACCCCGCTGTAATTACCTACATGCTCGTGGGCTCCTGAAGCAAAGTTGAACAAAGAGGTTTTTCCGCAATTAGGATTACCGACCAATGCTACGTTGATCGTTTTCCCTTTATTTATGGCAATAGCTTGTAAATCTTCGGTGGATGGAGAAATATAAGAATCAGCAGAACGCTTTTCTTTTTCTTCCGAGGCCTGCACTTTGGCATATTCGGCTGCACTGATAACCTCTATCATAGCGGCATCATTACGGCGCAATGATACGTCATATCCCATTACACGATAATGAATAGGGTCTTTGAGAGGAGCATTTTGTATAACATCCACTTCTTTTCCCCTGATAAATCCCATCTCGATAATGCGTTTGCGGAAGGCCCCGCGTCCCATTACCTTTACAATAACACCTTTTTCGCCTGTGCGAAGCTCTGATAATCTCATTTTCTTAAATTCTTGTGCAAAGGTAAAAGTAAAAGCTTGTATAATCAATACCTAAAAATAGGTATTCAGCAAAGGCGTAATGTAATTTGTTATTTTTTTTTAGCTTTGTATTTCAAAAAACGAAGATTACCGGAAGGAGTAAATAAGTATGTTGAATAAAGTGATATTATGTCTCGGTTCAAACCGGGATAAAGAGAAGAATATTGAATTAGCAGATCAACTTTTGCGTGATCATTTTGCTTCGATTCACTTTTCAGAGGCAGTATATACCGAACCGGTAAATATGCAGAATCCATCTGTCTTTTTGAATCAGGTTGCCATTGCTTTTACTCCGGACTGTCCGGAAAAGATAATAGATGCATTTAAGCAGATAGAACGGTTGTTGGGACGTACACCGGATGACAAACTAAAAGAAAGTATTCCTATCGATATCGATTTGCTGCAATGGAATGATCGTTTGTTAAAACCGCTAGACTTACAACGTTCCTATGTTCAGTCAGCTCTCAGAACGTTGTCTGATGCAGGACAAGAAAATGAAGGGAGCAATCAGAAAACCTCCTTTTCCTGAAAGTCGGATCAACAGATTGATGCATTTGAATATAATTGAACTGACTGAGTTATTCCTGTCCGTATTGTAAAAGCCTTTATCCACTTTTAGAGAATAATTATGAGCTCTGACCAAAGAACGATAATCTTCGATCGGCAGAATCCGTTCCGTCCAGTTTCCGCTTGCCGGATCACAAGTGTTGTGTGCATCTTTCAATTCCGGCTGTTGATTGGCTTTAATTGCTTTGTCTATATCGTGGTATATAAGTCCACGGGTTTGCTGCGTCCATTTATTTATTTCATCGACAGAGAGGTTGGGATAGTTTTTTTCAATATATTCTTTTCTTAATGTGTAATAGTTGGGGATTTCTGCTGTTCCGGCCTCACTGTTATCCATTAATCTATGCAGGCGGCGCTTTACATAGGGATTGAAAGGAGTAGAGGCTGTCGTAAAGATCATTTGCATTTTTGGATTTATGCCGGCAAGATCTTTAAAGAATGTTTTCAGATCGTAGACATGTTCGATCAAGTCTGTTGCGATCAGCAAATCCGGGTGAATATTATTTTCTTTGCACCAATCGGCCAATGTGTCGGAATTCCCATGTAAAATGATATCTGGGCCGATCCCAGTTTCTTTTTTTAATATGCGAATGGTTTCTACCGATTTCGGATTAAGATCAAGATAGATCACTTTTCCGACTCCGGCTGATTTTGCCAGGATACTGAGAAACCCACTTCCGCCTCCGTAATCGACAAAGGTGATATCTTGAGGAGAACGCTTAAGGATATCGAAACCTTTTGACAAGCATGTACTATAAATCTTCATATAATAATGCATAGCAGGTTTCAGGTTACCAATATACTGTTTGTTATAGTCGCTGATAGGTAGTTGATTGTAATCAATCTCCTGTAAACGCTCCGACAGCGACCTGGCAATATGTAATAAGTTATGCATTTTCATAAATCATTTTATAAAGTCGTTCTCCTTGTTGGTGGTTTGAATAGGTCGGAAACAGAAACTCTTTTCTTTTCCCGATTAGCTCTTCTGTCATCGGTTGTTTCATCAACCTGTCGCAGGTCTCTATCATATCTTCCGGTGTATTGGCGATATAGCATAAAGGATCCAATCCACTGCCTGTCACCATTTTCTGATTTACGATAGTGTATCTTCCTCCAAAAAGGCTGTTCAGCAATTTTAGTTTTAAACCTGTATCCTGGAAAGTGATCAGCATATGTATTTGAGCTTCATGAGTCAGGTAATCCATTCGCTCGTCAGACGGATTTGCTTCTATCGTGATGTTGGGATAAGGTGCTGCTGCATCCAGTAATGCGGCAGGCGGGTTCATGCCGGCGATAATACAAGGATAATCCAGTTTACAGAATACATTTTTTATCAGGAATAAAGCAGCCTGAGAGTTCTCTGTTACAGACAGTTTTCCATGATATAAAACGAAGTCCGACGATCCGGTTTTTACAGATATCTGATCGTTGATATGAAAACTGGGCATATATTCTACTTTCTTGTCAGGGAATATCTTACGTAGATAATCCGTATCGGTGACAGATACGACAATCATCAGGTCTGCATGTTTTAATATATCCTGATAACGTTCAAAGCGCCAGGCTTCGAGCAGGAAGAAATACTTTTTGATCAGATTGGTTTCTGCTTTGGCCAGGTGGCGATAATAGTCGTGTTCGATATTACTTTCCCTGTATATCTTCATTCGTCCTTGTAATTGGGGATGATTTATGTAGTAACAGGAATGCAACCCGTCGAATAATATCGGATAGTCATTTTGTAAAAGGTTTTTCAACAGTTCCGGATCTTTCCGGCTGAATACGTTGTATGGCAATAAAGTGACATTGGCGAGTATCCCCGTCTTTCGTTTATAATAATAAACCTTTTCGCATAAAGCTTCCAACTCTTTGGAACGGGGACGTTCGTATTCGAAACAATGCAAGATGATTTTTACACCACACCTGTGTAAAGCCAACATTTTGTAATAAACGTCGATCACTCCACCATAATTGGCCGGCCAGGGAATATTGAATGCAACTATATTGATATATTTATCCATGAATATTTATCTTTTCGAATATCTGTATGAACTGTTTCGCCTGCTCTTCGCGTGAAAAACGGAGCAATTTATTTTTATCTATCGGTGAAGATGTACATCCTTTCTCTCTCCACTCTTTGTAATAATATTTCAGAAAATGGCAAACCTCTTTTACATTGGTCGCAGCAAGTCCGGCCTTCGTCTCATCGATAGCCTTTGCCAGGTAACTTTCATCACTGCGTACACAAAGTATCGGTTTCTCTACTGCCAATGACTCAAAGAACTTTGTGGTCATAACCCCTTTAGGTCCTGTACCTTGAGCCCGGTTGGTCAGTAATAATAATACGGAACTATTATTTAATATCGACGGGATATCGGAAGCCGGAACATATCCTTTGAAATCCATGAAGGGCAGAACTCCATACTTCCAGGCTTCTTCACTTATAATCTCCCGGGATGCATCGTCGACATACCAATAAACCCGGCAGTCTTTATCCGTAAAAACATTTTCAGCGGATAAGATTGCCAATGCCTCCATTAACAGTCCTGGATCACGCATAGCTGTGCTAAGCAGTCTACCTGTATAGGTAATGATAAACTGATCGGTCGTTTTTTGTTCCGGATAGAATAGTTCCGGATCGAAGCCATTGTAAATCAGCTCTACTTTTGGATTGTATTGTTTCAATATATCTACATGCCAGGGAGAAATTGTTGTTACATAGCTGGCCTTTTGCAGTACCCGGTTTCTGTCGCGAAGGCTTTTTCGTTTGAATACCGAAACAAACAATTTGTTTAATCCGCAAAACGAAGGTAACGTATGCGACATAAATTCATCTCCCGTATATTGTTCGATGATGTCCCTTAAATCGACCACTAAAGGCAGTTTATATTTATCGGCGACTTTCTGTGCTGCAGGCAACGGGAAAGTCCGGAAACTACTACATAATATCAGGTCGAATGTATTTCCTTCGAGCAGTTTCTTCGCAGCATTATACATACGGGTATCTTTGTAACCGAAACACAGATCAAGAAAAAGGGTACTGATCCATTGAAGCTTCTTTAGAACCGGATTTTTGGCCGTATAATAATTTACATAAGTAACCTTATCTTTTCCGGCAAGGAAAGTAAAAGTTTTCTCTTCCACAGCTTCCGTCAGGATAACAGGCTCCCAGTTATAATGCTTAAGGTACTTACACAGATATCCCATACGAGGACCGAAAGCCGGAGGAAAAAGGTCGCAGATGACTAATACCTTCTTCATAATAAACCAATAATTTGATCGGAAGCATTACCGGTTCCGTATTCTATTATCTCTTTTCGTATCGGATTATTCTCCAGACAATGCAGAATATTCTGTTTTTTATATCCGGCAATCTGGTTCCATCCGGCATCGACAGTTTCCACCCATTCCGTTTCATTCCGCAGAGTGATGCAAGGGGTATGATGGAAATACGCTTCTTTTTGTACGCCCCCCGAATCGGTTAGAATCGTGGCAGCATGTTTCTCCAGCATTACCATATCTAAAAAGCTGATTGGGGGAATGATTTGAATACCTTCCTGTTTTTCCAGTGCATAAAGCATGCCGTATTTATCCAGGCAGTTGCGTGTACGGGGATGCAGAGGGAGGACAGTAGGAAAAGAAGGAGACGAAATTTCCTTCAGCGCGTCGATAATATCGGATAAGCATTCCCGGTTGTCCGTGTTTTCTGCCCGGTGAACAGTACAAAGTCTGAATTGTTTACTTGTAAGATGATGCTGGAATAATATTTGTGACGATTTATCAGCCAGTTCTCCGAATAATAAAGCCGCATCGTACATCACATCGCCGACATGATGCACTCCTTCCTGAATTCCTTCGTTCGCCAGATGCTTTACTGCTGCAAGAGTCGGACAACAAAGCAGAGTCGCTATATGATCCGTCAGAATACGGTTTATCTCTTCCGGCATCTGTTTATTGAAGCTACGTAGACCAGCCTCGACATGTATAACCGGAATATGCAGTTTTGATGCAGCCAGGGCTCCAGCCAGCGTTGAATTGGTATCACCGTATACCAGAACGTAGTCCGGTAATGTCTCGGATAATATCTTTTCAATTTCAATAAGCATACGGCCGGTCATTTCCCCGTGCGTCCCGTTTCCGCATTGTAACTGCCAGACAGGTTGGGGAATTCCCATATTATTGAAAAAGATGTCGCTCATATTGGCGTCATAATGTTGTCCCGTATGAAGGAGAAGTTCTTCAATAGGAGAAACATTGTGTTTATTATGTTCCATAATCGCCCGGCTTACCATGGCCGCCTTTACGAACTGAGGCCTGGCACCGACAATAGTAACAATTTTCATTTTTTTGCGAGTTCGTTTAATAAATGGCTATAAAGCTTTCTTAAATAACTGTCTGTATTTTCCTGTGCACTGGTGTTATGCCACAGAAGGGTTAATTCTCCGCCGGCATTTTTTACCTGTTCAACCAGGTTGAGACTGTAAGTGAGCGCTTTATCATAATCTAATCCCATATATTTTTTCTCTTCCAGCGAGCATTCCATCAGCGTTAACGGATGGAGCAGGATAGAAGATAACCGACGGTTTACAGGGTTGATCCATCGTACCGGATAGGAGGTGCCTAATCTGAAACCGGCTACATCTGCATATCCCATCGTAAAATCATGTGTAATTCCGGCAGCTTCCAGTTGAGTCATATCCTCCGGTTCGCGACTGGCCAGGAAATGATGGCGGTTACAGTATATACTTTTACCGATATTTTCTTCCAGCCTTGTTTTTTCTTTTCGGATGAGGGTAGGAGTAATGCTTGCCTGATAACTGCTGTGTAGCCCGACTGTCATATTGTTGGACAAAGCAGACTGTATCAGATTGTTTACATCCTTATTCCGTAAACTGTAATGGGGTTTGTCCAGTTTACTTTTACCCCCGCTACGGACGAAAAGAACAGACTTACAGATATCTGTCCCCACCTGATCCTGAAGCGTCTTGTTCTGTTGAAACATCCAGGGAAAAGTATAATACGGATCATCTTCGACCGGTCCGCATCTTCCCTCAATAGATTTTCTCAATCCTCTGCCATCCCTGAGAGAGCGAATGAAACCTTTCCATGAACGGTAAAGCGTTGGAGCGTCCAGGTCGTGAGTCAGATAAATATGTTGTATTTGTTTTTTTATGTCAGGCACCCGAAGTCCGTAACGTTGCAGCCAGCTGCGTAATAATAACCTGTATTCGTCGACAATTGGCCGGTGAAGGAAGCCTGCCCGATATGGCAAAGACTTTTTTCCGGGAAAACGTCCGTGTTCGTCCCGCTCATTCCGCTGTATAATTTCTTCGTAACGGGTAATAAGAAAATAGGTGCTTGCAATGATATCAGCATGAATCACCAGGGTATCGCCTACCAGTTCTATTTGAGGCGAACCAAACAGGAGAGGAGTTCCTTCTATTTCCTGCAACGGCAGCTCCGGGAGGGAAGCAGCAGTTCCGTATATCTGGTTGTTAAAGAATCCAGAGGGTACGATTACTATACTATAACGATCATATAATTTTCTATCCGCTGTATATCCGACAGCGGCAATCACCCCCCCGGAAATATCTTCTCCAAGAAGGAAACGTATAATATAATGTATAGTGCGATCGTTCATTTCCATTTCTTTATTTTCAGCCAGGCCCTATGTAATAAACTCAGATTCCCTTTGGTTATTGTGAAGAAGGGCGTTTGAATTGCTCCGAATTCGCGAAAAAAACGTTCGACACCGGGTATCATCGACCCTTCGAAGTCGAATAAATCGGTGTATTGTGCAGTGAAGCGGATACCTTCCCATAAGACAAGGCTATGTGCGCCCGATGCCCGTAATTCGGGATCGCCTCCTCCTGCCAGGTAATAGGCGGAACTTTCCTGCCACGCAATGAAAGCTACGGCATGAAGGTTCCCTTTGTCGTCGTAGGCTCCCCAGAGATCTCCCTGGTTACGTTGACGGCAGACAGATATAATCTTTTTCAGTATTTCACGTTCTTTGGGTGCAGAGAGCTGTTGACGTTTGAATGTAAGGGTCTGAATTCTTAGGAAGTCGTCGATGGGAATACCCTTCTTTACTGTGATGCCCTGTTTCTCTTTTGCTTTTGTAATGTTCCGACGGATATTGGCACTCATATTTTCCCACAATGATTGCTCATCCCGGATGTTATTCAACAGGTAAGTATACCGTGTCGTTTGTTTGTAGCCTTCCCAGTAAAACGGCAACCAATCTGTTATCCGGTAACTGAAATATTGCAAGAAGTGCGGATATTTCTTTAATGCATCTGTAAATACCTTACAGATAGCCTGGTGTTTGCCTAAAGTCCGGGTATATTTTGCGTCAGTAGGTTCCGGAGCAAACCAGGGCCCCATTGTCTGGGTGTAAGGAGGCATTGTTATGATACCCTGATGTGGAATATATAATGGAAACGATGCCAGAATTTTCTCCTTTTCTTCAACCAGCAAGACATCCCATAAGGTTTCGCCACAAACCGTATCCAACCACCAATCACGTGAAAACAGGGGCAGGCTTGTTTCTCTATTGCAAAGTTGGCGATATTTGTCTTTGTCAGTCATATTATAAGGTTTGAAAATTCTTAATACCGGTTTATATGAAGTGTGACGAAAACCCGGAAAAGGTATTCGTCACACGTTTCAATATACATATTATTATATGTAGGAATATTATGCTTTTAAAGCGTCGAATATCAGAGCCGACAACTCATCGGCCAGTTCCGGATTGTCGTTGATGCATTGTTTTGCAGCATCACGGCCTTGTCCTAACTTCGTTTCGTTGTAGCTGTACCATGAACCACTTTTCTTGATAATGTTCAGTTCTGCTCCCAGGTCGACAATTTCGCCGGCATGTGAGATACCTTCTCCAAACATGATATCGAATTCAGCTTTGCGGAAAGGAGGCGCTACTTTGTTCTTCACAACCTTCACACGTACCTGGTTACCTTTCATTTCGTCTCCGTCTTTCAACGTTCCGATCTTGCGGATATCCAGACGTACGGAAGCATAGAACTTCAGTGCATTACCACCCGTTGTCGTTTCCGGGTTACCGAACATGACACCGATCTTATCACGCAACTGGTTGATAAAGATACAAGTCGTGTTTGTCTTGTTGATAGTTCCGGTCAGCTTACGCAATGCCTGCGACATCAAACGAGCCTGCAAGCCCATCTTGCTGTCACCCATATCGCCTTCAATTTCAGCTTTCGGCGTCAGAGCGGCCACAGAGTCGATAACGATAATGTCGACTGCTGAAGAACGGATCAGCTGTTCTGCGATTTCCAAAGCCTGTTCGCCGTTGTCCGGCTGGGAGATCCATAGATTTTCTACATCTACACCCAGCTTTTCAGCATAGAAACGGTCGAAGGCATGTTCTGCATCGATAAATGCGGCGATACCTCCTTTTTTCTGTGCTTCAGCAATTGCGTGGATTGCCAATGTTGTCTTACCGGAAGATTCCGGTCCGTATATTTCGATTACACGTCCTTTCGGATAACCGCCAACGCCTAATGCTGCGTTCAGGGCGATAGATCCGGTAGGGATCACTTCGATATTTTCAATGCTTTCGTCGCCCAACTTCATGATAGAACCTTTTCCGTAGTTCTTTTCAATCTTGTCCATCGCTGCACGAAGTGCTTTTAACTTGTCGGCATTTACTGCCGGTTTACCTTCCGGTGTTTTTCCTTCTTCGAATAAATTATCTTCTTTTGCCATCCCTTTTATGAATTAAGGATTTGATTTGCATGGTCTTTTGTCTTCACCTCTTTCGGACCGATTATCTTTTCGATGATTCCATCTTCGTTGATAATAAAGGTGGTGCGGAGAGTCCCCATGTATGAACGTCCGTACAGTTTCTTTTCGGCCCATACGCCAAATATTTGTTGCAGGGCTGTGTCCGTGTCAGCGATCAGGGGGAAAGGCAGGTTCTGCTTTGAGATAAATCCCTGATGAGACTTAGCACTGTCTTTACTAACCCCGACAACTTCGTAACCGGCTGCCTGTAATTCCTGGTAACCGTCACGCAGGCTACAGGCTTCCGCCGTGCAACCGCTGGTGTTGTCTTTGGGATAAAAATAAAGAGCCAGCTTTTTCCCTTTGAAGTCGCTGAGTTTTATTTCGTTTCCATTCTGATCGAGCCCCAGTACTTCGGGGGCTTTATCGCCTACTTGTAATGCCATTATAATTCCAGATCTACGTTAAACATTTCATGCCAGGGCAAACCTTGTTCATTCAGTTCTTTCATAAATGGATCGGGGTTAAATTCTTCCACGTTCCAAACGCCCGGTTTCTTCCAAACGCCTTGCATGAATAGCTTGGCACCGATCATAGCCGGAACTCCGGTTGTATAACTTACGCCCTGTGCACCTGTTTCTTTATAAGCTGCTTCGTGGCTACAGTTGTTATATACATAATATGTCAGTTCCTTGCCGTCCTTGATACCACGGATGCGGCAGCCGATAGACGTCTCACCTGTATAGTTTTCTCCCAGGTCGCCCGGGTTTGGCAATACGGCTTTCAGGAACTGGATCGGAACGATTTCCTGTCCGTTGTACATCACCGGATCGATACGCGACATACCGATATTCTGTATCACACGCAAGTGAGTCAGGTATTCCTGTCCGAAGGTCATCCAGAAACGGGCACGTTTAATAGTCGGGAAGTTCTTGGTCAGGCTTTCCAGTTCCTCGTGGTACATCAGGTAAGATTCGCGCGGACCTACATTCGGGTAATTCAACGGTTTGTGAACCGATAGCGGATCCGTATCTTTCCATTCCCCGTCTTCAAAGTATTTACCACGCTGAGTGATCTCGCGGATATTGATTTCCGGATTAAAGTTTGTTGCGAACGCCTTGTGATGATCTCCGGCGTTACAGTCTACGATATCCAGGTATTGAATTTCATCGAAATGATGTTTAGCTGCATAAGCTGTATATACACCCGTTACCCCAGGGTCGAATCCGCAACCCAGGATTGCAGTCAGCCCTGCCTTTTCGAAACGGTCTTTGTAAGCCCATTGCCAGCTATATTCGTATTTGGCTTCGTCCAGCGGTTCGTAGTTGGCAGTGTCGAGATAACTCACACCGTAAGCCAGACAGGCGTCCATGATGGAGAGGTCCTGATAAGGTAAAGCCAGGTTGATGACCAACTCGGGCTTGAAGTCATTAAACAATGCAACGAGTTCGTCTACATTATCTGCATTGACCTGCGCTGTCTTTATTTTTACATTCTTAATATCAGCAGCAATCTGATCACACTTACTTTTTGTGCGGCTTGCCAACATGATATCGGTAAAAACATCGGCATTCATCGCGATCTTTTTAACAGCAACGGTACTTACGCCCCCGGCACCAATAACTAATACTCTTCCCATTTACTAAATAGAATTAATCTTGTTAATATACAGTTTACAAGGTTTTAAACCAAAGGACAAATATACGATTTATCTTTGGAATAAATTCTATCGACAGTGTAAAAACAATCAACCTGCTAATTCTCTGCCTTCTACGTTTCAGGTATGTCTTTCTGTTGAACAAATGGAATGTGTGAAAATGCTCTAGTGGTTTGGCTGATAGTTTATTACAGTTTCCTCGTAGTTCGTTGCTTTGGAAACTGCAGTTCCCTGCCCAGGAAACTACAGTTTCTTCCGCAGGAAACTCGCGTTTCTTAGGCGGGAAACTGTAATTTCCTCAGCAGGAAATTATAAGGACATGCAGATTGAGGTTGTTTGAGTGGGCAAGTCGATTGCAAATGGCCTTATTCTCTGATGAAGATGCAGCGTTTGTAAATGAAACGGCATCATATCATATATGAATAGGCAATGGCAGGATAAATATTAAAGTTAAAGTATATATAAATGCTTGATACTTATTGGGAACGTGTTATATTTGTAAGTAGAATGCAATATTTTTATAGTTATTAAGAATATACATTTAAACCCTGACCGTGGAAACATAGTCTAAACAATAGAATAAATATATTAATGTAGAGGAGAAACGAATATGAAACCCATGAAATTAACATCTTTAGTGGTGATGCTTCTGGTAGCATTTAGTGCTGCAGCCCAGGAGGAATTCTTTGATGATGTGTATTTCTCTTCAAGTAAAGACAAAAAGAAGGACAAAAAAGAAGAGAAGGTTATACAGCCCAAACATGAGGAAACAACGAAGTCATCATCGGCAATTGTATTGGCGTCGGCCTCCGACTCCAATAGTTCGGCATACGACGCAGATCGTGATGTAGACGAATATAATCGCAGATATACATCTGTCGACGTAGAAGAACCGTACGATGAAGATCTGGACGAGGAGGATGGTACTTATGTTGAAGAGCTACCTTCTAAAGACCAGAAAGTAACAAAGAAATCGGAACGTCGTTCCGACTCGGAATATACCGAACGTATTGTTCGTTATCATTCACCCAGCAAGATTACGATAGCCGGTGCCGATCAGGTAGATTTGTATCTGAGCGACGGTTATTACAGTTATGGGTATGATACGGATTACTCCGACGGCAATGCCAATGTAAATGTGAATATCAACATGGGCAATAGCTGGGGAGGCTGGTATTCTCCGTGGTATAATAACTGGTACGATCCTTGGTATAGTTACAGTCCGTGGTGGACTTACTCTTCCTGGTACGGCCCTCGTTGGGGATTCGGCTGGGGCTGGGGAGGTTTCTACGCCGGCTGGAGCAGTCCATGGTATGGAGGTTATTACGGTCCCGGTTATTGGGGCGGTGGTTACTGGGGTGGAGGCTACTGGGGAGGTGGTTATTACGGACACCATCATCACCATTATTATAATCCTTATAACTATGCTTCACGTGGACGTACGACGTCGAGCCGCTATACAACAGGTAGAAATTCTTCCAGCCGTTATAGCTCCGCTTCTTCCGGACGTGCAGTTTCCAACAGGTCTTCGAGCCGTGCATCTTCTTTGAGGAGTGAAAGCAACCGTACTAGCAGTTCAAGAGGATTGAGCTCTGACCGTTATTCAACTCGTTCGTCATCGTCCACAAGAGGTGAAGGAACAAGCAGTAGTATCCGTTCAAGCAGAGGAACTTCTTCTAGCCGGGTACAATCGGATGCAACAGTTCGTACACGTCCTGCTACTCGTCGAAGCGACTACAGTAGTGGCTCATCTACGCGCTCTTCTTCCGGTATTCAGGCAAGTCCGTCTACAAGAAGCAGCAGTACACGTTCAAGTTACAGTAACTCTGCACCTTCAAGAAGCCAGAGTACATATTCTGCACCTTCAAGAAGTAGCAGCAGTAGCCGGAGTAGTGGTTCGTTCAGTAGCGGAGGTGGCAGTAGCAGTCGTTCAAGTGGCGGCGGCGGTGGCGGCCGTTCAGGTGGACGCAGATAATGAGAGAGATAATATAATTATAATATAAGGGCCGGTATGCGTACTAGAGCCCTTATATATTTAAGGTATTAGAAATAAACAGAAACGATGAAAAGAGTAGCGTGCTTATTTATATCGGCATTTTTCCTGGCCGGTGGTGTCGCATATGCACAAGGTGAAATGGATGCATACAAAATGTCTCAGACCGACCTGAACGGGACTGCCCGTTATCTGGGCATGAGTGGAGCTTTTGGAGCATTAGGTGGGGATATATCGTCTATGTCTACTAACCCTGCAGGGTTGGGGATATATCGTAGTTCGGAAGTCGTAACTACGATAAGTCTTTCGTCAATAAAGGCCAACACGAACTGGAACGGTTCGAAAGCGGATGAGAGCAAGACAAGGTTTAACTTTGACAATATTGCTTATGTCGGTTATTTCCCGACCGGAAATGATGAAGGCATCGTTGGGTGGAACCTGGGTGTCTCTTACAATCGCGTAAAGAGTTTTAACCGTAATTATCGGATGAATGGGGCGCAGGCCTATTCGTTGGCTGATTATATGGCTGATCTAACGTATGGTGTTAGTGAAGGGGATTTGATTCTTACTAATAATTATGATCCTTATTTTGACAGTGACATACCTTGGCTATCGACATTGGGATATGAAGCCGGTTTTTTTGAACCTTATCAACAAGGAGGAAAAGAATATCATTCATCTTTTGGAAAGCAAGGGGCTAATGGTTGGGAGGCTTATAGTCCACAGAATGCGGATTTACAGGTGAATGAAAAAGGGTCGATCGGGCAGTACAACTTTTCATTTGCAACGAATATTTCTGATCGCTTCTTTTTAGGAGCAACAGTTGCTATTACCGATATGGATTATAGTCTGTCTACAAAATATACAGAAGATTTTACTACAACAACTTATGCATGGTTGGATAACGGGCTCACTACATCAGGAACCGGTTATGCTTTTAATTTGGGAGCTATTGTTCGTCCAACTGATTTTTTACGTTTTGGGGTTGCTTATAATTCTCCGACGTGGTATAAATTAACAGATTATTTTCATGGCTCGGCTCAAACTTATATAAATGATATACCTTGGGGAGATAAACCTCATGAAACACCTGAGTATCAGTCGGGTAGTTATCATATGCGTACGCCGGATCGTTGGATATTCAGTGCAGCCGGTGTCGGTAAAAACTTCCTGGTAAGTGTCGATTATGAATTGACTAATTATAAGAGAATGAATCTGAACGATTTGGATGGATATGATATGCCTCAGCAGAAAGATATAAAAAATGACTTTGGAATGTCTGGGACATTGAAAGTTGGGGCAGAAGTGAAGATTACTCCTCAGTTCTCAGTTCGTGCTGGTACTCTATGGAGGACTTCGCCGATGAAACAGCATGTAAAGGATGGACTTTCTCCACAGAAGCCGGATGGAACCTATTATGCGGATGCAGTAGGTATTGTCGGTACAATTCCTAATTATACCGTTGATAAAGGCACAAACTCTTATTCTATCGGTTTGGGTTATCGTTTTACTCCAAGCTTTTATGCTGATGTTGCATGTGTGTATCGTGAATATAAAGAAGATGCTTATGCATTTCCAAGTACTTTCCGAGAGAATGGGGAGGTATTTGTTAAATCCGATCCTGCTTCATTGAAGACAAAGACTACTCAGGTCGCTTTAACTTTGGGGTATAAGTTCTAAAAATATAGTTTGTTAGTAAATGTCCCCTGTTTGTACATAAAACGTATAGGCAGGGGACATTTTTATGTAAAAGTAACAGAAAAGTTTGCCTGTTTAAAATACTTTTTGTTCTTTTGCTTTCGAAAACAAAATTGTATAACATTTAAAACCTCATTGCCTATAGCATAAACATTACTCAAGAAACTATAAAATACAGAAGTAATGAAGACTTTAAAATCGATGACAGACGAAGATCTGGTTGTCCTTTATGCACAGGGTAATAATACCGCCTTTGATGTGTTGTTAAATCGTCATAAGAGCAGTATCCATTCCTATATTTACTTTATAGTCCGCAATAAAGAGTTAACGGAAGATATCTTCCAGGAAACTTTTGTAAAAGTGATTATGACTATTAAACAAGGCCGCTATACAGAAAACGGTAAGTTTAAAGCATGGATCACCCGTATTGCACACAATCTGATCATTGACAACTTCCGTCAGGAGCGCAGTGAAAATACTGTATCTAACGATGAAGTGGAAGTTGATCTTTTCAATAATATCAAACTTTGCGATGGAACGATCGAAGACAATATCGTGCGTCATCAGGTATTGTCGGATGTGAAGAAGTTGGTAAAACATCTTCCCGACAGCCAGCGTGAAGTTCTGGAAATGCGTTATTACCAGGATTTGAGTTTTAAAGAAATTGCAGATATTACAGGTGTCAGCATTAATACAGCACTGGGACGTATGCGTTATGCTATCCTGAATATGCGTCGTATGGCTGACGAAAACCATATAGAATTATCTTTGGCATAATCCGGTAAAAATATTCCGCTACTCGTACAATAAGTAGAAACTGCTCCCGTTTTATTATCAAACGAATAAAAAAGGGGATGCCTATGAAGAGATTTTCTACTCAATGTATGAATGGACTGGAGAATAAAACTAAAAAGAACCGGAACGAGAAGAAAAGTACACCAAGCAAACAGACGCTTGATTTTCTCTCTCAGTTTGCAAGGATTTATCATGCAGAACCTGCAATGCAACCGGAACTATGTGGTTATGTGATGAACTAAGAAATTGAAGGAAAGGGAACACTGGTAATAGTGTTCTCTTTCTTTTTTTGTACCTTTGCATAAAAGACTTGAAATTATGAAACATAAGATTGCTCCTTCTTTGCTGGCTGCCGATTTTCTGAACCTGCAAAAAGAAGTAGAAATGATAAATAACAGTGAGGCGGACTGGTTGCATATGGATATTATGGACGGGGTATTTGTTCCGAATATCTCTTTTGGCTTTCCGGTACTGGAGGCTGTAAAGCCTCTCCTTAAGAAGCCTATGGACGTGCACCTGATGATTGTCGAGCCACAGAAGTTTGTGAAAGAAGTGGCTGCCGCCGGAGCTTATATGATGAATGTTCATTATGAGGCTAGTACACACTTGCATCGTACTATCGGTGCGATAAAGGAAGCTGGCATGAAAGCAGGAGTTACGTTAAACCCACATACTCCGATCAGCTTGTTGGAGGATATTATCCAGGATCTCGATATGGTACTGCTTATGTCTGTCAATCCAGGTTTTGGCGGACAACGTTTTATCGAACATTCGGTAAATAAAACGGCTCGTCTGAAAGAAATGATTCGGGAAAAAGGATTGGAAACTCTGATAGAAGTAGATGGTGGCGTAAATCTGGAAACCGGGAAACGGCTGGTGGATGCCGGTGCGGATGTGCTGGTTGCCGGAAGTTTTGTATTTAGTTCTCCTGATCCGATACGAACGATAAAAGAACTGAAAGATATGTAGAAAATGTATTTAACCAACCAAAACCAACCTTTGTATGATAATAAAAGAAATACAAAAGCGGCCTTTTATCAGGCCGCTTTTAATATGGATAACCGGAATCTTATTGCAAGCTTACCTTGATTGCCGTATTCTATCGTTATTGTTGATGCTTATCCCTTTACTGATCATTTTGTTTTCTCATGTAGCTGTAATATCCCAACCGGAAAAGAACTATTGGAGTTATGAATTTCGTTGGATATGGGGAGCGGTATTTCTTTTGTTATTACTGTCTTTTTCTATTCAACAAACGGCATATTGGCAGAGTAGGAATGAAAGACCTGCTTTTTCTTCTGTTTCAGAATTGGCCGGGCAAGGACAACATCGTTTATTGAATCCTTTCGAACGTTTGCATTTATCGGATGAAGAAAAATCGGTGTTGGCAACGATTACCCTGGGACATAGGGAAGGAATGAGCCGGGAAGTAAAAAGACGTTTTTCGGTGACCGGAGTTGCCCATCTTTTGGCGGTAAGTGGTTTTCACGTCGCTATTGTCTGCGGTTTCCTTTCTTTGTTTTTCTCTTTCTTTCCTAAAAATACCTTTTATAGATGGCTGAAGTTTTTATTGACGATTAGTTTGCTTTGGGGCTTTGTCCTGATTACCGGGTTTGCAGCTTCTGCTATCCGTGCCGGATTGATGTTGACGTTGTATCTGACAGGTAGAACATTGCGGCGAAGAACTGACGGTTATAATACACTGGCGGCTTCGGCTTTTTGCATGTTGACGTTTGATCCGTTTTATTTATTCGATATCGGTTTCCAGTTAAGCTATCTGGCTGTATTGTCTATTTTATATCTGCAACCCAGGCTTCAGAAGTTGATCGAAATAAGGAATCCGATTTTGGCTGCTCCTTGGGGTTGGATAACTGTGACATTGTCAGCACAGGCCGGGACAACATTGCTTTGCTTATATTACTTCCGGCAATTCTCCCTGGTCTTTCTATGTACAAATTTACCATTAACCCTACTGGCCACTTTCCTTATACCGGCCGGACTCATTTGGATTATTTTGCCTGTCGGCTTTCCTGGTTATGAGTTACTTCAATCTCTTGTAGAAACAATGACACATGCTTTATTACAAATTGTGGAGGCTTTTAGTAAAGTGCCGGGAGCTACCTTCTCTTTTCGGCTTGGTTTGTTTCTGACCGTTGTAGGATATGGAGTTGTCTTCTTTTTCCTGTTGTTCCTGCAAACCCGGCGTCCGCGATTTTTATTCGTCTCGCTACTTCTATTGTTATTTCTATTGTTTGATTTGCTTATTGAACGTTTTTTTACTGTGTAGAACATAAAAAAGTAGTACCTTTGTCCTTGTAAACAAGATAATATATGATTACAAAAATCATTCAGGAAGAGAAAATTCAGAAAGCCAAGAAATACGTAGAGAAAGGCGAAAGTTTTGTTATCGTGACCCATGTTACTCCCGACGGCGATGCCCTCGGTTCCTCTTTGGGATTGTATCATTTCCTTACAGCCTATGGTAAAGATAATGTAACAGTAATTGTTCCCAATGAATTCCCGTTATTCTATAAATGGATGCCGGGAGCAAAGGATATTGTGATACACGAAAAGTATCCGGAATTTGCGGAGCTGCTAATCCATGACGCGGATGTGATTTTTTGTCTGGACTTTAATGAACCTAAACGTATAGAGAAACTGGCTCCGGCTGTTATCGCTGCGGAAGGACGTAAGGTTTTGATCGATCATCACCTGAACCCTGCTGACTTTTGCCGGGTTTCCATGTCATATCCGGAAATGTCATCTACCAGTGAAATGATTTTCCGTTTTATTTGTCGTATGGGTATGTTCGATCTGCTTAACAAAGAGGCTGCCGTTTGTATCTATACCGGAATGATGACGGATACAGGTTCTTTTACCTATAATTCGAATAAACCTGAAATTTATACGATTATCGGTGAACTGATAAAGAAAGGAATAGATAAAGATTTGATTTATCGTAAAGTTTTCCAGGTCTATTCAGAATCACGTCTTCGCATGCAAGGCTATGTCTTGTATGAAAAGATGAAGATCTACCCGGAAAAACATGCTGCATTGATCACTCTTTCACAAGCCGAATTAGACCGGTTCAACTATGTAACCGGTGATACGGAAGGTTTCGTGAATATGCCGTTGAGTATTGAAGGAGTATCGTTTAGTGTCTTTATCCGTGAAGATAAAGATTATATAAAAGTATCTTTACGCTCGGTTGGAGATTTCCCCTGTAACCTATTTGCTTGCCAGTATTTTAATGGAGGTGGCCATAAAAATGCTTCCGGTGGAGAGTTTCATGGTTCTCTGGAAGAAGCTGTAGCTGTCTTTGAGAAAGGATTAGAAGAATTTAATCCTAATAAAACAGAAGAAATAGAGAAACTTGCCTGAGATATGGCGGATATTATTTACATTTGTCGCTCATTTATACATTAAAGAATAACAGATGAAAAGAGGTTTTTATATCCTGATGATTTTGTGTGCTGCCCTGATGGTGGTGTCATGCGATAAAACGAAGTCATATACAGAGAGGTTGAAGGATGAGAGGAAAGCAATCGATCGATTGATTGACCGTGAAGGAATTAAGGTTCTAAAGGACTATCCGGCAGATGGGGTCTTTAAGGAAAATGAATTCGTGAAATTGGATAATGATGTGTATCTGAATGTAATAGATTCAGGAAATGGAGAGCGGGCAGTACTTGGAACAACAAAGGTCCTTTGCCGTTTTGAAGCAAATGGTGTTTTGGATGGTGATTCTTTATATGTTAATAATCTGACTTATGGAGTCGCTTATTATGGATATCCTACCGAGTTTATTTTCGGTTACAATGTTTATTCCGGAGAAGCAAGAGATTATGTTCCTGATTATTTTGTAGGTGAGGGTCTGGCTACAGGTTTATACCATGTCGGAAATGAGGCTGTGATTAGATTGATAGTTCCATTTAAAAGAATGAGTAATACTTTCCAGAGTGCTTACAGACCAATTTATTTTAGCAAAGTAAAATATACATTCGAAAAATAGTCTAACTTATGACACTTATTAAATCTATTTCCGGTATTCGCGGTACAATAGGCGGAACACCGGAGGACGGATTAAATCCGTTAGCCATTGTGAAGTTTGTTGCAGCTTATGCAACCTTCATTAGAAAAAGCACAAAAGCAACATCAAACAAGATCGTAGTAGGACGTGATGCCCGTATCTCCGGCCCGATGGTAAAACAGGTGGTTTTAGGTACGCTTACGGGAATGGGTTTTGACGTGGTCGATATCGACCTGGCAACAACTCCGACTACTGAATTAGCTGTAGCCATGGAAGGAGCATGCGGCGGTATTATTCTGACTGCCAGTCATAATCCAAAACAATGGAACGCATTAAAATTGCTGAATGAAAAGGGCGAATTCCTGAATGCGGCAGAAGGTGCAGAGGTTCTGGAAATTGCAGCTTCTGAAAGTTTTGAATTTGCAGATGTCGATCATTTAGGAAAAGTGATCGTCGACAATACATATAAACAGAAACATATCGAAAGTGTACTCAATCTCGACCTGGTAGACGTAGAAGCGATTAAAGCTGCCAACTTCCGTGTTGCTATTGATGCCGTAAATTCCGTAGGTGGTATTGTTCTGCCGGATTTATTGTATGCTTTAGGTGTAAAAGAAATTTTCAAACTGCACTGTGCTCCTCATGGTAATTTCTCTCATAACCCGGAACCTCTTCCTGAGAACCTAACTGAGATCTCTGATTTGATGAAGCATGCCAAAGCAGATGTAGGTTTCGTTGTCGATCCTGATGTAGACCGTTTGGCTATTATCTGTGAAGATGGTGAAATGTTTGGTGAAGAATATACTTTGGTTGCAGTAGCTGACTATGTGTTAAGCCATACACCGGGTAATACGGTAAGTAACTTGAGTTCAAGCCGTGCATTGCGTGATGTGACTCGTGCTCATGGATGTGAATATAATGCAGCTGCAGTAGGAGAGGTAAATGTTGTTGCCAAAATGAAAGCGACCAATGCTGTTATAGGTGGTGAAGGTAATGGTGGAGTGATCTATCCGGCCAGCCATTATGGACGTGATGCTTTGGTGGGTATCGCTTTGTTCCTGACTCATTTGGCAAAGAAGAAAATGAAAACAAGCGAATTACGTGCCAGCTATCCTCCGTATTTTATCTCTAAACAGAAAGTTCAGCTTACTCCGGAGATCGATGTGGATGCAATTTTAGCTAAGGTAAAAGAAAAGTTCGCTCAATACGATATTACTGATATCGACGGGGTAAAGATCGACTTCCCGGATAAGTGGGTTCACCTTCGCAAAAGTAACACTGAACCGATCATCCGTATCTATGCAGAGGCTCATACAATGAAAGAAGCTGAAGAAATAGGTGGAGAGTTGATCGCGGTGATTAATGAGATGTGTAAGTAAATTTATACATATATTAAATGACAGAGGATGCTCCATTGGGGCATCCTCTTTTAGTTGAAATAGGATCGTATTTATTTTGCCGCAATATAAACAGTAATTTTAGAAGTTGTGTTTGTTGTTCTTAATATTTCTGATAAATATTTTTCCGTAACCTTGTCGCTTTCATCAATAACTCCATCTCCATTGATATCTTTAAATTTTAAATCACCGGGCTGTGTGTTAGCATCCTGACGGGGAGAATTTACTATATTTTCCTGTGATTCAAATATACCTGTGACAATGTAACCATTATATAGATTTGTACTATTTCCTTTATTAGTTAGTAAATATGATTAATGACTTTTGAAAATCAAACTTGCTTTCGCGTTTATGTGTTGAAATATGGTATTTAAACGAAATAATGATTGCTTATACGTTAAAATGGATTTGAACGATTGTAAATATCATAATAATTTATGTCCTTTGTTAAAAAGGGAAGGTAAGTATGGAAAAACAACAGTTAACGCCATATGGGATATTTGTTATCCTGTTTAGTCTTTTATTAGGTTGTTCATTTCAGAGATCATCTGTAAAAGATGCTGAAACGAGCAAGGTCGATTCTTTGCTTTCACTCTATATGGACTCTTTGGCTGTAAAACCATTAGAAGTTATTTTTAAGTTGAGGGTTGATCAGAAAAATGTATCGGATAGTATAAACTATTATAATATGGAGCAAACAATCTCCCGTTGTTATTATTTTAGTAACCAAACAGATTCCGCATTTTTATTGAATGATTGTATCTTGAATTTTATTGAAAGGCAACCAGAGAAAGATAATCGTACACTAAAATTATCGGCTGATGCATATAATAGTCGCGGTGTTTTTTTTCAGGATATGAATCAATGGGATTCGGCCATTGTCTGTTTGTGTAATGCTTCTGAAGCATTACAGCAGGCAAACGTCAAGGATCGTTTGCCTGCTGTAAATGTATATATAAATTTGGCAGACTGTTATCAGCGCCAAGGGCATTATGAGTGGGCTGGTTTTTATTATCGTAAAGCATTATTTCTTTCAGATTCTTTGTCTGTGGGTGATAAGATGAACTATCCTATTTATTCGGGGTTGGGTCGGTTGTATCAGGAACTGGAAAACTATCCGTTGTCTGACTCTTATTTTCAAAAAGCGGAGCAATATTGGAGTAAAGGAACAGATTATGAAAAGTATTATTTTACAAACTCAAGAGGTAATTATTATTATGTAACCAAAGAGTATGATAAAGCTCTAATTTGGTTTCAGAGGGCCAATGCGATAGTTGCCAACTTTCCTCAACCCATTTACCGGGGTATAGTAGAAGGTAATATCGGTGAAATCTACCTATTGAAGGAACAGCCGGATTCTGCCCGTCATTATCTGGAACGTTCTGTCGCTTTTTTCGGACAATCAGGGTTACAACAGCCTGGTATTAAATTTTATATGGATGGTTTGTTTGCATCTTTGGCTTTGCTGGAAAATGATTTGCAGGAAGCTTCCCGGCGATTGGAACAATCTTATGATACACTTCATACGGATCTTCAATATCAGTATTATCATAATAAACGGTTAGAAGAGCTATATCGTAAGAAAAATGACTTAGCCCAGGCATATTATTACAGGAACCAGGCAGACGTCTGTGGAGATTCTTTACGAAATATGAAGATTGAAAATAGCATCCGTGAAACAGATTTTCGTTATCGGCAGGATACGACTCTTTTGAAGAAAGACATCAGGATTGCTAATACTGAAGCTAAAGCTCTGCAATGGATGTGGTTTGCATGGATCGCTGGGTTGGGATTAATTATTGTTGTTTTATTAATGGTTTGTATTCTATTCTATATTCGTAGGAAGAAAGAGCTTCGTTATAAACAACAAGTTGCTACTATTACCCAATTACGTATGGCAGTTGTCAGAAACCGCATTGCTCCACATTATATATTTAATGTATTGAATTCAGTGATGCCTATTTTCCGTCGTTATGAGGAACTTTCTGAACCTGTGAATTTATTGATCGATGTATTGAGAGGTGATTTGCTTTCTTCCGAACAGTTGGCAGTTCCATTAGAAAATGAAATCATTTATGTGAAGAACTATCTGAAATTAAAGATGCTTGGTGATCCGGAGTGTATTCATATTGAATGGAATGTTTCTTCCGATGTGCCATTGGAAACGTTGATCCCTTCGATGTCCATTCAAATACCAGTAGAGAATGCTGTGAAATATGCTTTTAATGCCGATTCTTTGGATCCGACTATTGTGATATCTATCTATGTTGAAGATGAAGAACTTCATATATCGATAGACGATAATGGTATTGGCTACAATCCTGGTGCACATGCGAGGGATGAAAGAAGTACTGGCCAAGGTTTAAAAATATTATATCGTACAACAGATTTATTGAATACTTACAATATTTGTAAAATGCAGTTTTCCATCAAAAATTTATATTCTATTTCAGGAAAACAGCATGGAACCAATGTCTCATTAATTGTCCCACTTAATTACAACTTTGCCTTATGAATATAAATGAAATTACTACAGTCATTGTCGATGACGAACAGTCTTGTATCAAATGTTTAGAAAATGATTTATCACGCTTCCCGGAAATACGTGTCGTAACAACATGTACATCTTCTGATAATGCTGCCCGTGAGATAGTCCGGTTGCAGCCAGATTTACTTTTTATCGATGTTATGATGCCGGGAATGTCTGGTTTAGAGCTTTTGGAGCGAATACAATCTGATATTCATTCGGATATGCATGTTGTTTTCTATACTATTTACAATGAATATTTGCTAAATGCGATTCGTATCTCGGCTTTTGATTATTTGAAAAAACCGTATAAAGAGAAAGAATTGGATGATTTAATAAGTCGTTTTCGCTCTCATCTTGCTAAAAGTGAAAAAGTGAATATAGAACAAGCTTTGCGTAAATTACTTGTTCTACATAATAAGTTTGCAGTACAAACCATTTCTGGATTGGTTTTGGTGAAATGTGAAGAGATTCTTTTATTCCAATATCTAAAAGAGCAACGTTGTTGGCAAATGATGTTAACAGACTGCAAACTTTATAAGTTACGTATGAGTACGAATGCTAAAGATTTGTTAGGTATCAATTTTTCTTTGATACAGATAAATCAAGATTGCATTGTCAATCTGAATTATTTATGTTCAATTGAAAATGTGACATTAAAATGTAAATTGTATCCGCCGTTTACGGATATTGAGTTAAATGTATCGCAGAGATATTATAGGAGACTAAAAGAGGCATTAGAGATACTATGAGTATTTAAATTAGTGCATTTATGAATAAATTAATATCGCTTATCATAATTCTAGGTTCAATAAACATTCTATGATGATATGTCGCATAGTGAAGTTTGTTTAATTTGATACATTTGTTTAAAATAATTTCAGTATTTGATAATTCTTTTGAAAAGAAATAAAGAAAAATGAACTGAATCGATACGTGGAAATAGCAGGTAATATTACGATAAAGTTGATTTGATCAAATACTTAAAGAACATAGATTGTGATGAGATATTTTAGTATTTAATAAATAATATAAGATGAAAACTTTGAATTATACAAAAATCGTATCTGTCGTAGCATTTCTTGGTCTTGCTGGATTTAGTTGTTTTTGGACAGCGGAATCACTTTATATTTGGCAACCATCAATCACCCTTGCTGGAGCATGGCTTATTGCAGTTGTATTTTATATTATTGCCTCTATATGTTTCTCTAAGGTGCTTAAGGCTCTTGATAGGAATGAGTATTTTGGGGATAAACTATTTGGTCGTGGAGGACAGTTTTTACTTGGTTTCTTGGGGCTTATCATATTTTGGCTTATGGTAAGTCTACCTACTAATACTCATACACTACTTTATCGTGCATCAATCAAAAATATTATTACGTCAGATCTTACACGTACACAAAGTTACTTGCAGGGATTGAAAGATAACAATGTGGAAATAAAGAAGATTGAGAATAACTATGATAGCAAGAAAGAGGCTGTTGATGCACTTATCCTTCGCCTTTTGGCTGAAATAGATAATCCGAGTGCTGTTGGTATCGGTTCACGATTCGAAACTATTCTTGTAGAGCTTGATAGAACTCTTAATAAAAAAATTCAGCGAGTTGCTAATACTGGAACTATACGTTCACAATGGTTAACTGCTATAAATTATTATCAGGGGCAAGCTTATGAACAGTTAAAAATATATCGTGCGACTTGCGATAAGGAAATAGAAAAAATAAAGAGAATGATGGGCTCTAAAATACTTGATAATTTAGTAAAAAACGGTGAAATAGCCTTGTCTGATATTAATAGAATGAATGGAATAGTCAATGAAATAATTGCTGCTGCTGTTGATGACTTAACTAATAGTTATTCATTCATTAAAGCTAATTCTCAATATATAGCTTTTAAAGATAATGACCAAAAGAGATATACACGTGAAGGTGCTATGCCGGAGGCTAAAGAAATGCTTAGTGTGCCCGATGTCTGGAAAGATTTTCTTACTACTGATAAATACAGTGGACATGGTTTTATTTGGTGGGTTTTTATTGCTCTACTTGTAGATTTGGCGGGATTTGTTTTTTTTGACATTACATTCAATAAAAGTAACAATAATGCAATCTAATAATACTAAAAAACGATACGTAAATGAATGCCAATAATTTCGATGATTTAATTAACGATAATAACGTTAATAATCAAAATAGAACTAGTAATATAAATATGGAAACAGTAACACGTGATACATATACTGATGAAGAAATACATGATGTTAACAATATAACTGTTACTATTCCAGATCCGAATACTTCTATTGTTGTATTTTTTGGTTCACCTGCATCAGGAAAAACTTTAGCGTTGCTGCGTATGATTCGCTTTCTTGAAGGTCATGACCAATATCAATCAGGCAATGATCAGCATCTTGAAGATTATGGTAAATATCAAGTAGTACCAGAAGCTGTTTTTCGACCTCAGACAGATCTCCATTATGCTAAAATGTGCACAAATCTTAAAGATATGGCATATAGTCAATATGCTCCAGGAGGTACAGATGTTATAAGTTTTATGTTGGTTAAAATATTAGATTCAGTCGGAGAGCCTATTTGTCAATTTCTTGAAGCGCCAGGTGAACACTATTTTGATGGAACTTCCGCATTGGATTTTCCAACCTATATCCATGCAATACGTACTGCACCAAATAGAAAAGTCTGGGTATTTTTTGTTGAACAAGATTGGGGGCGTGATCAAAATGAGCGTAACCTTTATGCACAAAAAATATGTAGCATGCAGGGGCTTATATCTCCTAAAGATAAAATAGTATTCTTATTTAATAAATCAGATAGACATCGTCATCAATACAAAAAAGATGGTATGCCTAATAAAAAAGCTTTTTTTACTAATATCCAACACCAATATCCTGGAATATTTACTAAATATCAAAATAGAGGATTAATGAAAGTTTTGTATGGAGAATATAATTTTAAAGCAGTCTGTTTCTCTTCAGGTGTGTTTACATCTACGAATGATGGTCGAGAAGTGTGGACTCCTGAAAAAGGCTGGTATTGTCAGGAATTGTGGAATGTTCTTACTAAGTAAATTTTATTATTTATCGCAAGTCATATTTGAAATCAATGATAAAAAAGACATTTATATATGGTAACCCACATGGGTTTGACTTTTATGAGAAGGATTCTGTCTATAACGAATACTTCAAAAGCTTTTATATTTCATCTCGTGAAGGAAGAAGGCTTATGGTTAATCGTCGTGACAATGGAGAAACCATATATAACTTTCTACATTATGGGCTGAGGGAAGTGATTGGACGTCCTACTAACGCATTTTTTGGAATGTCATTGGTTATAGATTCTAATTATTATTGTACTGACTTCAAAAGGATTTTGGAATGGTTCGACTATATGTTTGATAAGATTCTCAATCGTGAAGATTCCATATTTCATAAAAGTGAAGATGGGGAAATTCAATATAAAATTCATAAATTTGCCGATAATATTACCGAGGTAGAGTGGATTAAATCGAATTTGCCTAACATATTCTCATCAGTTGCTAATACAGTATTAGTAGAATATGACAATTCTTTTTCTTCGAATAAAATAGGACAGATTGCGCGATTTAATGACCAAGAAGAAAATACTTTTATTTTAGCAGCATTTAAAGAGTATCGATGGATTAGTATTTCTCCAGAATACCGTAAATTGGAGCAAAGTTATAAATTGGAAATGCCAGTAGTGGATGTAGAGTTCGATTATGATGATTTGTTAGTAAAGCTAAATAAAATAAATCAGACTCTTCTCCCTATTGCTGTTGATATTACCAGAGGCACATTAGAAGATCTGGAGAAGATGAGTACAGAATCAGAGGACGTTTACAATAATTTGATTAAATATTTACCTACTCTTTCTGACATGGAAGAAGCAAGTAAATTTAAGGATTTAAGTGAAAAATATGCTTCGTTGTGTAAAAGTATAAAAGCATTAATAAAAATACTATGTCAATCACAGCCTAAAAACAGTGTTGAGAAAAATGAAGAAAATAGAGAAACAGAACAAACTAATTTAAAATATTCTAATAGAATAGACGATAATGATCGTTTGCAAATGACTCCTATTAAGTGTTTGAACTTAATAGAAAGTAAAAACATTAGATTAATAATAGGTTTGGCTGTAAGTGTGATAGTTTTAACAATGTTCGTTGTTTTTTTGCTACGTAGTTGTTCTAAAAATAATGGACAAGATAGTGTTACAACTGAAGTAGAAGCAAATAACTCAGGCTTTTCTAAAGAGGTAGAAGAATTTGAAGAGAACAATCAGTTGAATATTAATGAATTAATTGAAAATGGAGATTTGAATGGAGCCTATGAGTGTATTAAAAATGAGAAAGATACAGCAGCTGCTTATATGTTACAAATGGGTGTAGAGAATCAATTGATGTCAATATTGGATGAGCCAAAAAATCAAGAGGATAGTCTTTTGACATATTTTGTGAAAAACAATGACTTATTGTGCTATTTGGGATTTACTGATTCAACAAAACAATATTGGATTCGACTTTTTAAAGACTACGATACATTAAAGGCTATTATTAACAAAAAGGAGATAATTCAATCTGACTATAATGCAGGGAAAGATATTATTAAAAAATATTCTGATCGATTTAAAAATTTGACTAATAGTCTAGATCAGTGTAAGGTAATTGAGTCCGTGTCCACTATCCAAGATCAAAACACATTAGTCCCCCCTGTAACAACTTTCACTGTATTGGATGGTAATAATGAGCCACAGCGCAAGACCGAAAATAAAATTGGTATGTCTTACAAAGTGGGAACAAAGATAAAAATACTCTGTAACAAAGGTGCTATTCATTTTGGCAAAGATTGTCCATTCAAAGATATTAACCCAGAAAACGACGGTGGATTGATAATTAATCTCGACGTTGTTGGAAAGTATGTATTCCGATGCGGTAATGTAGAAATAACAATAACTGCTGAAAAAGTAAAACCAAGAACACATTGAAATGAGAAAAAATATATTGATATTTTTAATATTGCTAAATGTGGCTAATTTATATGCTCAAAGCAAATCTGATGATACGTTAATTAAATGTGTCGTAAATCGTATTGCTTTTCGTGATTCTCTTATTAGAGATATTAAAAAGAAAGACGTATTAATAGATACTTTATCTGCTCAAGTTGGTGATTATAATATGCTTACTACACAACTAACAAATGAACTATCAAAATTGAAGAATACAAAAACGTCTTTAAAATGTGAAATAGATAGGATTCGTTTGTTATTATCCCCCGATACTATTGTCTTTTTTGAACCTCTTATATCAGTTGACAGTATACCTTTATGTTTGAAACAACATATAGGGGTGATAAAGGGAATAACTGAACTTCGCATTAAAATAGAGAGTGTAGAAAAAAAAGTAGAGGATATTGCTACTAGGTTATCTATATTGAATAATACAGATTCCCAAAGTATAATACGCGATGAAATTGAAAAAGATGTTTATGAGCTAGATAAGATGATTACTGAGATTGAAGCTATGGATATGTCATCACTTTCTGAAAATCAAAAAGCTTTTTTTCGACCAATTCTCACAGAAAGATATAATAAATTTCTAATATATTTTGAATGATGAAAAAGTTAACTTTAATTTTTACTGTTTTAATATTGGTCTGTACCTCGTGCGGTAGTGGGCAGAAACCATCAAGTAGAGATGATGTATGGGGAGGAAATATTGACAATTCCATAGTGAAAGAAATTACTCTCAGTGGAGAACAAGTCTTGGTACCATTTAAACGGACCAACTCTGGATTAGCCGAAATACAGATTTCCCTAAATGGTGTACCTTTTAATATGTGGTGGGATACGGGTGCATCAATAACTTGCATATCGAAACTTGAACTCCAAAAATTGGTCAAAGAAGGCAAAATAAGTTCGGAGGATTTTAATGGGACAATTACAGCTGGATTGGCAGATGGTTCTACTACGGAAGAAGCAGTGTTTATTATTAAAGAAATATATATACAAGGTCAAGATAATAAATATCTGATTTTAAAAGATGTGGCAGCTACCATATCGGCAAATGCACAAGCGCCTTTGCTTATCGGACAAAATATAATCAGTAATCTTCCTAAGCATACATTCGATGAATCGGCAGGAATAATAGTATTTGAAAAATAGCAATGAATTTCAATTTCTATATTTTAGGAACACCTGAGGGACGATATAATCAATATCCTGATGATTATACTGCTCCAATTCTTGTTGGAATGCAAAAAAACTTGAAAGGTTCTCGCTTAGTGATTCACCGAGAAATGAATCTGATTCAATATGTTTATACAGAGCAGATTGGTAGTAATAATTTTATTGGTTTTTGTTTGATATTTAATAATATACGATTGTTGAAACCAAAACAGCTTATAAAATTATTTCGACTTATTATTGAGGAGCGGTTAGTTAATTCAGGGAGAATAATTAGGTATGTAGCGAATGGAGAATTACAATTTAATATTAAATTGTTCAGTGAAGAAATTAAAGAGATTGAAAGTTTAAAAGTATTTATAAATACTGAACTTGAAGTTAATGAAGAAAAATATGAAATAGAGGTATTAAAGACCATTTATAATGGTGTGAAGTCATCAGACACTATAGATATCAATTCTACAGATTCTGAAATAATTTTACTAAGCAATCAGTATAACACTGTATTTGTGAGTGATGATATGGGAATTGAAAACGGCTATATTCATCAAGTGATAACTTCTATCCGAGAGCAAAACATTGCAGCTAAGAAAGAAATTGAAAAACTTCAAGACGAAATAGTCAAGCTCAAGCGACAGAAGAAGCAATATAATAAGGTGATACTGCTTTTTTTACTGATGATTATATGTAGCTGTGGTCTGTTTTTTCTAAATGTTAACTTAAATAATACGAAAAATATACTTGAACAAACGCAAAAAATGTTGGAAGAATCCGAGCAAGTAAATGTTTTGAGAAAGGACTCAATAAGAATGTTAAATTGTGAAAAAGAAAATATAGAATCTGAATATTCAAATTTTAAATCTTTGCTTACAAATGTATTTCCTTTTATTATCGATAGTGTAGAGGTTGGAAATGTTGATAATGACTTTAATTTGGAAACTGATTATGGTGCTGTAATTTACAGCAAAAATACGATGTTTTTAGCTCCTTGTTTATATTATAAGGGACTAAAGGAAGTATCAATAACACTATATGTAAGGCTTTATACTTCTGATGGGATGTTTTCTAATGCAACAATATCACCAAATGGCTATACTTATTCATGTGATGTGACTGTATATTCAGGGAATAATACAGTTAAGCTACCCGGATGGGGAGGAAGGAACCGTGGGTATTGGTGTAGTGGCTCATATCGTTATGAAATATGGTATAATAATGTGTGTTTAAAAGCAAAAACATTTACTATATATTAAATATCATCAAAGGTCATTGATTCTAAAAGTCATTTGGAGGTTGTATGAAAGATTTTTTTGGGAAAGCTGAATATGAGTTTTATGTATGAAATATCTAATTTTTAGGTAACGTTTGAGATAAATCGGCTATTTTTGGATAAAGGGTATTTGATAAAATCTTTTAAGTAGGACTAGAATATCTAATAGATAAAAATAAAGAATATGAATCAGAGGTATTTATATGTAATTGCGGTGTTATTTATTTGTGCAAATAGTTTTTCACAGATAAAAGGAAGTTTTTATACAGGTAACTTTCAAGGGCAAGCGTACATTTATTTTAGAGGTATTAATGTGTCGGGTAGAAGTCTGTTTAATTTGAAGGTTTACTGCGTCAATGAAATGTTGGGGCAACAACAGGAGTATACTCTTGACTCCCTTGAAAATAATGGGTCTTTTGAATTAGGACCAGCCAACGACTGGCTGTGGCAATCAGGTGAGAAACTTTATGTAGTATATAGTAACGGACAGTCTGTTTATTGGATTTATTCAACAAATCAGGGTATTGATATGCCGGATTATATTCCTGACTATAATAATAATTCAAATAAAGCGGGTATCAGAGCTCGTATTTCGGAGTTGGAATATAAATTGAAGGATGCAGAACGTAGTTTACGTAATTATGAACGAAGTAATGAGAAAAATCCATCGGCAACAAGTATGATGTTGATCATAGAACAACAAAAGCTAATACAAACTTATCGTGATCAGATAAGTTCGTTAACGGCTGAATTGTATTGATTGGCTTATTATGAATAATGTAATAATAACTAACATAATAATATAATTAGAAATGAAAAAAAATATTTTAACAGTTTTGTTCGTTGGGCTGTTGAGTGTATTTAGTGTATCTGCTCAATCTGAAAAGCTTATAGAAGCAGCAAGAGGAGGAGATGCTGTCTCTCAATATGAATTGGGGCTTTTTTATATTGAAGAAGGTAAAAGTTCCTATAATCCGGCTTTGTCTATCGAATGGTTGACGAGGTCTGCCAGCCAAGGATATATGAATGCTCAATATCAGCTTGGGTATATGTATTTTGTTGATAGAAAAGAGGTAGAAGCACTGAAATGGACTAAAGCTGCAGCTTTGCAAGGACATGCAGGGGCACAAGCAAACTTGGCTGTTCATTACAATAATAATAATGATATGATTCCCGCTGTAAAATGGGCAAAACAGTCAGCACAATTAGGAGATGCCAAAGCTCAATATTTGATGGGCCTTTTTTATTATGAAGGTAAAGGAGTGAAACAAAATTATGAAACGGCTATAGAATATCTTCAGAAGTCATCGAATCAAGGCAATTTGGATGCGAAAGTGTTATTAGGAGTTTGTCTTTTATATGGAAAAGGTTTTGATAAAGATGAAGAACAAGCTTTTATCTTGTTTAATGCTGCTGCTCAAAAAGGAAGTCTTTCAGGAAAGAAAAATCTGATAAAATGCTATCGGGAAGGTCTTGGGGTAGAAAAAAGTGAGGTAAAAGCTAAAGAACTGGAAAGAGAGATTAATAATTAGATAAATAATAAAAAGATGAAAAAGTATTATCTGTTTTTAACCTGTTTGTTGGCAAGTATTATTTTTAACTCTTGTAGTGAAGAACAGAATGTCTATTTGTGTCAAATAGTCTCTCCTGAATCAATACAAAATGGAGAAGAGTTTGAAGTCTGTTTTGGAGTAGGAGAAGATAGTGAAGTAAAGAGTGTTGTTTTTTGGATGTATTCGGAAGCGTCTTTTACTGATGGACTGGAAAAGATGCAGATAGGAGAAGTGAAACAATATCCATTTTCTGTAAAGTATACTCCTCACGATATGGCAGCGGGAAAATATTATATAAGTGCGGAAGTCGAGTCTAATAGTAATAAGGTTGCTTATACATCACTACCTGCATCTGTTGATTTGAAACTTAATTTAGGGGATATGTACCAGGGAGGAACGATCTTTTCATTAGATATGGAAGGAAAACATGGTTTGATTGCCTCTGATAGAGACATGGTGGGAATAGACCGAACTTTGTTTATTTGGGGACCAACAGATGGGCTTGGCGTCTCCAATTCAGACGGTATGGTTAATACTTCGCTACTTGCGGGGAAGTCTAACAGTGAATCGGAGATGGGATATTGGTTTAAAGGAGGTTTTAAGTATAATGGTTTTGAGGATTGGTATATTCCTTCTTTGGAGGAGGGGAAATTACTTCAAAAAAATAAGGAGTATCTAAAAAACATAAAGAGTCATTTTTATTGGACTTCTAGTGAAATGAGTGGAGAGTATGCTGATATTGCATATATAATTGATTTTTCTAATAATGTAACAGAAGGTAACATGGGACAAAAAAAGAATAAAGAGAATTTAGTAAGATTAATTCGTAAGTTTTGAAGTAAAAATACTAGAATCTATGTCTTCCGGGTTTATTGGAAAAGGTGTGAAAGTTTTGGTTTACTCAGATCGGCATCAATCAGGATGTGGAGAAGATGACGGCTACTATCTCTGTTATAAATATAATTTGATGAGGATGAATAATATATGATCAGATGGATATATTATCATTTTTTATGTAGAAGGAGACATAGGATGAATAAGAAAATAGAACAATTAAAGCAAGCAAAAACAGACGAAGAAAAAGAACGCTTGTTGAAAAAATATTGGGGAAGAGATGCTTATTGTTATAGTGATCATTATTGGCTTCCAAAAGGAATTAGTTGGGGAGATGTTTGTGAGGTATTGACATCTCTTGATATCCGGTCTGTTTCTACCTATTTGGAAGTAAATAAAGACTCATTTACATATTATTCCTGGGAACAAATGCTTGAAGAAGAAAATGAAGCGAAAAGGAAATGGGGTATATGTGACGCACTGGAAGTTTGTCGCGAATATCATGCCTTTTGGGACTTTGTGGCAGAAAGTAATAAAAATGGTTTTGTATATGCAGAGATCTGTCGACTATCTCCTGATAAGTTCGTTGCGCGAAAAGTTTTGAAAGAAGGTAGTCATGGTGATGAAGATGGTTTTGGGGTAGAGCCGGATACTTGGATTTCTGCTGTTCTTGATCGGGATGGACATTTTATCCAGCCTTTTTATTTAGGTTATTATTAGTGGCGGATTAAATAAGGTAGTTGTGTCTTTAGTCTGTATTTTAGGATTGCTGGATGATTAATTGTTCTAATTGAAAATATGTATATATCCTTCACCTTTCATCAGTTTATGCTTAATTTGTTGATTAATGGTTATTTAACCAGGTGAATACTCGGTGAATGGTTACTCGAAAAGGTGAATGGTTGGCTTAAACCGTTCACCTTTTTAATATCATCTTCTCCGGCACTTCAAATAATTATCACTTTTCTCCTTATATATAATTATAAAACCAATAATAATCTATATCTTTAGCTATGACTTATAAACCAAAGGATGAGCATCGTTAACCTTTGCGATCTCCGTCGTTAAGCTTTGTGATAATGCTCAGTAAGGTTGTTGACCTTGGTCGTTAAGTAAATGAATAATAGGGTTTGCCTTAAATAGTACTAATTAACTCCCTACTTACTAGTGAGGTAAGGAGTAAAAATAAATTGTATATGCCAGCTAAGTATCTGTTTTACAAAAATCCCCATTCTCCGAGTCAGAAAGAAGAAGAAGGAGTATTGCATGCCCGCATTGTGGAAGGGCAAGTATTGCGTTTCGATAAGTTATGTAGGAAGATTGCCGATCGTACTACTTTTAATGAAGGAGAGGTGAAGGGGATGATGGCTACTTTTAAAGAAGAGCTGGTTCAGGCACTAAAGGATGGCGATTCGGTGGAGATCGAAGGAATAGGGCTGTTTAGTGTCACCGCCAAATGTCCACCCATACGTAATCCGAAAGAAATCAGGGCGGAAAGTATACAGTTTTCGAAAGTTACTTTCCGGGCTTGTAAAGAACTAAAGAAGGAGATGAGTTCCATGCATTTTGAGAGGGCAAGCGATTATAGAAGGAAGGATGCTTATACTCCGCAACAACGGCAGGAGCGTATCCTCCGATATCTGTCGAATCACAGGGATATCAGCAGTTCCGATTGTATGGGAGTGAATGTTTGTTCACGTTATATTGCACAGGGCGACCTGAAGCAACTAAGGGAAGAAAAGCGTATTGTTCGTCTGGGAGGGCCGAAAATTGCAGTTTATGTTTTACCGGAGAAAGGGGAGGCAGAATGAAAATAACATTGTTGAAAGGGAATTTGAGTTCCGGCAGACTGGTGGAACTGTCATCCGTCGTGGAGCGGATAAAGGATGCTGCTCAGGCTAAGCCAGTGAAGAATATGCGTGAAATGATCCCATATTGTTCTCTGGGAGGTCGTGTGGCAGATGCAGAGAAAATCGCGGCTGTGATCTTTGCATCCGGTTATAAGGATCGGGTATGGAAACATTATAATGGCTTGGTTTTGTTGGAATTCAATCGTTTGGCCAATCTTTCGGAAGCCAGGCGACTGCGTGATGAGATTGTAAAGTATAACCAACCTTTATTGGCTTTTATCGGTTCAAGCGGATTGAGTGTGAAAGTGTTGGTTCGTTATACTTTACCTGACGGCTTGTTGCCGATAGAACAGGAGAAAGCGGCCTGTTTCCATGCGCATGCCTATCGTAGGGCGGTATTGCATTATCAGGCACAGTTGCAATGGGTAGTCGATTTTAAAGAACCGTTGCTTGACCGGGGCTGTCGTTTGTCGTATGATCCGGAATGCTTTTATAATCCCGATTCATTGCCTGTCCGAATGGAACAGCCGCTGACGATGCCTAAAGATCCCGGATATACGCAGCAGATACAACTTTCCGATGATCCGTTGGCACGTATCCTTCCTGGTGTGGAACAACGTAAAAAGATTGAAATGCTTTTCGAAACTTGCTTGAATCAGGTGTATCGCGAACATGGACCTGGCTGGGAAGAAAAGGAACCGAAAGATTTTATAGCAACTGTCAGTGCACTTTGTTTTGATTCGGGTGTTCCGGAGGAAGATGTCGTGCGCTGGCTTTATTTCCGGGTATGGAATTTACGCGATCAGAATTTGTTGAGGCTGACGGTTCATAACGTGTATCTTTCCCGTAAGTCGTTTGGAAAGAAGCCTTGCCTGCCGCAGCCAATGAACTTGTTGGCACGGATGGAGGAGTTTTTGAAGCGGCGGTATGAGTTTCGCAAGAACGAGATTATCGGGGAGGTGGAATATAGGGAGAAACACTCGTTCTGCTTTCGTTTCCGGCCGATGACAGCGGAAGTACTGAATGGCATTTGCCTGAATGCGATGGAGGAAGGGCTCGATATCTGGGATAAGGATGTGCGCCGCTATATCTATTCGCCACGGGTTCCTGATTATAATCCGTTGGAGGAGTTTCTGTATAATTTACCGGTATGGGATGGGAAAGACCGGATACGTGCATTGGCTGATACAGTGCCGACTCTGGATGCGGAATGGCGGAACCGGTTCTATCTCTGGTTTGTCAGTATGGTTGCCCATTGGCAAAAAACAGACCGGTTGTATGCCAATAGTCTGGTGCCGGTATTGGTTGGCGGACAAGGTATTTCGAAATCGACATTTTTCCGTTTACTCCTTCCACCTGTGTTAAGAGATTATCATGCGGAAAGTATCAATTTGGAGAATAAGAGTGAAGCTGAACTACTGATGTCCCAGAATCTGTTGATTACAATAGATGAATTCGACCGTTTGAGTCGGAAGTATCAGGCAGATCTGAAACATTTGATTCAGAAACCGGAAGTGAAAGTGCGCCGTCCGCATCAGAAGACATTTCAGCAGATGAGGCGTTTGGCTTCCTTTTCTGCTACAGCCAATCCGATGGAGTTGCTGACTGATCCTACCGGAAGTCGTCGTTATATCTGTGTGAAGGTGACTGGGGTGATCGATGTTTCTTCTCCTGTAGAGTATGAGCAGTTGTATGCGCAGGCACTCCATGCGATCCGTTCAGGTGAACGTTATTGGTTGAATACGGAAGAGGAACGGTTACTGACGCAGAGCAATGTTGGATTTCAGGATGAACCCTTGGAGATGCAATATCTGTTTTCCTATTTTCGTTTACCTGAAGAAGAGGAGAAGGGAGAACGGTTTACCTCTGTCGAGTTGTTGGATATTATTTCGGAGCGATCCAAACGGAAGTTCAGTAATACTTCTGCTTGCCGTTTCGGTAAGATATTAAATGCTTCAGGTATTAGAAAGGTGCATACAAAAACTGGAAATTATTATTGTTTGGTGAGGAAAGAATGGTAACTGACATTGTAGATAGCTCATATATGATAAGAACTGGAGGTGAATGGTTGATATCAACCGTTCACTTTTTGAGCAAACCATTCACCTGGTATTTTATGTTATAATGCCTTGTTTTGCAAGATGTAGGTTGTTATGAGGTGAACGGTGAATGGTTTTTATGCTATTTTTAATATGTTATAAGAACAACCGTTGAAACTCCTGTTCGAAATTGGGAGTAAACACGCTTTTCCCCAGATTGGCTTTTATCTCTTCCATCGGCCAGAAGCGTCCGCCATCCAACTCTTCGGCATCCGGTTGGATTTCTCCGTTATAAACGGTACGAAATGTATTGACCAGTTCTTTTTCGATGGCCGATTCGAAAACATAGCGGGTGATGAATTGTGGTGTAAACTCGGTTATACCTAATTCTTCCCGAACTTCCCGGCGAAGCGCATCCTCTACTGTTTCACCATAATCGATATGTCCGCCGACAGCCGTATCCCATTTACCCGGCTGGATATCTTTATTCATCGAACGCTTTTGCAGATACAATTCTCCCGCATCATTAAAAATATGCAGGTGGATGACTGGGTGTAATTGTTTACTCCCACTATGGCATTCCCGGCGAGTCGCCTTACCTATTGTTTCTCCCTCTTCGTTGACCAGAGGGAACCATTCTTCTTTCATCTTTTTCTGTATTTTGAGCATGCAAAGATAAGGAATAAAGGAGGTTGGAATATGGATTTTAATTATTACTTTTGCAAAGGACACAATAAAAGAAATAACTATGACAAAATCAACTATGGCCCTGGAAGCTGAAAAAGCTGAATTGGCAAGAATTGTATTAGCCTTGGATGATATGGATTTAGTAAAGAAAGTAAAAGCCTCTATCAAACGTATTACTACTCCGAAAGAAGATCCTTTCTTTACCAACCCAGCAAACTTGGCGCATTTCCGGAAATCTGTGCAACAGAAGGAAAACGGAGAAGTCGTGGAGTTGACACCTGAACTTCAGAAAGAGTTGCTTGGTTTATGAAATATAAACTGATTATTACTGAGAAAGCTAAGGTGGATATTGCTTCCTTCTCTAGTACAAGCGAAAGAGCATTATAATGACAACTGATAGGGCCATTATAATGCTTTTATAACATCCACTAATTCCTTATCCGATAACCCTTCTCCATAAGTCGCATAATCCAGACGGAACGTGCAACCGTTTTTATATTCGGAACAGCCGTATGCCGTTTTTCCCCGCAGGATATTTCCTTTCTTACAGATCGGACAAACAGGTTTTTCTATTTCTTTCGGTTTCTCTTCCTTCTTAGCACGTGGCTTACGAGGTTTCTTTTCCTTTTTCTCCTCTTTAGTCCCTTTTTCTGCTTTCGGAGCTTCTTTGGCAGCCTCCTCGATGGTGATCGTGCGGGTAGACTGATCGGACAGCACGTTGATGACAACCTGGTTGACCATCTGTTTCAATTCTTCCAGGAATGTTCTGGCTTCATACGTACCCCGTTCGATCTGACGCAGTTTCTTTTCCCATAGACCGGTCAGTTCGGCACTTTTGAGCAGCTCCTCATGTATGGTACCGATCAGTTCGACGCCGGTAGCCGTAGGGAATAAGTTTTTACGCTCCTTGCGAATATAGTTTCGTTTGAACAGTGTCTCGATAATGGCGGCACGTGTGGAAGGACGGCCAATACCGTTTTCCTTCAGGGCGTCGCGCAGTTCATCATTGTCGACCAACTTACCTGCTGTTTCCATGGCACGAAGCAAAGTCGCTTCGGTATAAGGTTTGGGAGGTGTTGTCCATGTCTCTTTTAAAATCGGTTTATGCGGACCGCTTTCACCTTTCACGAAATCAGGTAATACACCTTCTTCTTCGGTCGGTTCGGCATCCGGATCTTTTTGTTCGGCACCGAATACGACACGCCATCCCGGTTTGAGTATCTGCTTTCCCGTTACTTTGAAATCCACTTTGTCGACCTTACCCAGTACGGTAGTCGTGGAGATGTCACAATCCGGATAAAAGGCGGCAATGAAACGACGGGCTACCAGGTCGTATACTTTCCGTTCATTTTCCGTCAGGTTACGGGCAGGAACCCCTGTCGGAATGATTGCATGGTGATCGGTTACTTTCGAGTTGTCGAACACCCTTTTGCTTTTAGCGATTTTAGCAGCCAGCACCGGAGCTGTCAACTCGGTATAATCGACCAGACCCTTTAGGGTATTCGGAACTTTCGGATAGATATCTTCACTCAGGAAAGTGGTATCCACACGGGGATAGGTCGTCACTTTCTTTTCATAGAGCGACTGGATCAACTTCAATGTATCGTCGGCGGTGAAAGCAAACTTTTTATTACATTCCACCTGCAATGAAGTCAGGTCAAAAAGCCTGGGAGCATATTCCTTCCCTTTCTTTTCTGAAATGTCAGTGACGGTGAAATCCTCCTTTTGCACTACTTCGAGAAAAGCTTCCCCTTCCTCTTTCTTGGTAAATTTACCTTTTGTAGCAGAGAAGGTCGTATTCCGGTAGATTGTTTTCAATTCCCAATAAGGTTCGGGTTTGAAATTGTCGATCTCTGCCTGGCGGTTTACGATCAGGGCCAGTGTCGGTGTCTGAACCCGTCCGATGGATAATACCTGCCGGTTTTGTCCGTACCGTATTGTATAGAGCCGGGTTGCATTCATTCCCAATAGCCAGTCACCGATAGCCCGTGACAATCCGGCTTCATATAATGTCTTGAATTCGGTTTGTTCTTTCAGATGTTGGAACCCTTCGCGGATGGCCTCTTCGGTCAGAGAAGAGATCCACAACCGATAGACCGGGCAGGTACAGCCGGCTTTCTGCATCACCCAACGTTGTATCAATTCCCCTTCCTGGCCGGCATCACCGCAGTTGATCACCATTTCAGCATTCTGCATGAGGGTTTCTATCACTTTGAACTGTTGCTCGTAAGTAGGGTTGCTGATCAGTTTGATACCGAAGCGGGGCGGGATCATGGGCAGGGCGCTCAGGCTCCATCGTTTCCACTCGTCGGCATAGTCATGAGGCTCCTTCAGTGTACACAGATGTCCGAATGTCCAGGTAACCTGATATCCGTTTCCTTCAATATACCCGTTCATCTTTTTTGTAGCCCCCAGTACTTCCGCAATCTCGCGTGCCACACTCGGTTTTTCAGCAATACATACTTTCATCTGCAATCTAATCCTTTCGTAAAAAAACACACAAATGTACGCTTTCCTGCTGAGATTTCCATAAGAAAGTTACAACCGAAACAAATACTTCTTCCAAATGTAATAGGGGATATAATGGAATCTTTTTATATTTGACGACTGGAAAGGAATCTGTAAACAAGAACGAGATATTTATAAATAGGATGTATATCAACTCGGAACAGGAACGTAAATTAATAGCAGGATTACTCAATAATGATGAGACAGCATTCTGTGAATTATACGCATTGTATAAGAACAGACTGATGTATTTTGCCATGACGTTTCTGAAGTCTAAAGAATTCGCAGAAGATATTTATCAGGATGCTTTTGCCTCTGTGTGGCAGAATCGCCGTTTTCTGAATCCGGAATCCCCGTTTGCACCCTATATTTATACTATTGTAAAGAACAGGATATTGAATGTGCTTGCCGGCATCGATAAAGAACAACAACTAAAGAATAAAATCTTATCGGCGGCAGTGGAAATCACGAATGATACGGAGGAAGCCATTTTGGATGCAGATTTGAACGGATTGTTGGAGAAAGCCCTAATGAATCTGACCACCCAACAACGGAGGATATTCGACATGAGCAGGAAAGAGATGAAATCGCATAAAGAAATAGCCGACGAATTAGGTATTTCTGTTTATACGGTTCAGCAGCATATCTCTGCTTCATTAAAGATAATCCGCATTTACCTGGCTAAATATGCCGGGACATATACAGACTTGCTGTTACTTCTATTCTGCTTAAATATATAATAAAAGTTAACGGTATCCCAGTTGTACCCCTTATCTCTGTACTATTTATATACACGTAAAAAGAGATGGAGCAATTGAAACAAAATACTATTTTAAAACGATTTGTAAACGGAATATATACCCGTAAAGATGCTGACCGGATCATAGACCTGTTTCGTACGCAACAACATACGAAGCAGGTGGATGATGAAATGGATCAGGTATGGCAGGTGGCACAGGAGGAGGAAACAACATCTCTTCAACATGAACGGTATACGATGGAGGCACGTATATTATTAAACCGTATCCGTAAGGAAGAGAAGAAATTCCCATTCGTTTCATTATTAAAATATGCCGCTATGCTGGCTCTTGTTGTTTCTGTGGGATTAGGAGTCTATCAGTTCTCAAGAGTAACGGATTTACAGAATATGGCATATACGGAAATACGGGTTAAAAACGGGGAACATAAACGGATTATCCTACCGGATGGAACGAAAGTCGTATTGAATGCCGGCTCTTTTATGAAATATCCGGAACGGTTTACACAAGATTTCCGTCGGATAGAAATGGATGGGGAGGCCTTTTTCGAAGTGGAGCATGACGAAGATAAACCGTTTATCGTTTCCACTAAAGATGCCAGTGTAAAGGTATTGGGTACCTCATTCAATGTAAAAGCCTATGATGCTGACGAACAGATCCTGGTGAGTGTACGATCCGGGAAAGTGCAGGTGGATATGACGGATGCTATGATGCGTTTGTTACCGGATGAGCAGCTTGTCTTTTCCAGGAAAAACGGGGAGATACAGAAGCGGAATGAAAGTGCACGTCATGCAACAGTCTGGATCGATGGAGGTCTGTATTTTAACAAGACGCCGATCCGTAGCGTTGCAAAAGAACTGGAGCGAATGTATAACTGTAAGATTGAGTTTTCCGGCAATGTACCTTATGACAATTATGTATATGGAGAACATGATAATAAAAGTCTGGAATCGGTTCTTAAGTCTATCCAGTATTCTACGGATATAAAGTACCGCAAGGAGGGCGATAAAATTATACTCTATAAATAAAGTCTATTATTAACCTGTTAATCGAAAATGTTATGAAAGATACAACCTGAAAAAGCACCAAAGAAAAGGAAGACCTGCAGCAGACCTTCCTTTCAAAATTCCTGTAAAATAATACCAAGCGTCCACTCCCGGTATTATTTTATACGGAGTCGTTTTTAATATTTCTATTTAAAACAACAATTAAACTCCCAAAGTTATGAACTTCCTAACTAATAAGAAGTATCGCTGGGCCGGTTATTTCGTACATTTTGTTTTTTTAGCAATTTTGTGTTTACAGCCTTTGGCCGCCCAACCGAACCAGTCAGAGAAAATAACAATTCAAGTACAGAATCAGCCTGTAGAAAAGATTTTTAAGGAGATATCCGAAAAGACAGGCTTAAAATTCTTTTATGGAGAAACAGTTCTTAAAGCGAATCAATCGCTAAGTTTAAACTTTCGGGATGCTTCCCTTTCTACTGTATTGGCAGAAATAACGAAGCAGGCCGGATTACATTTCGACAGAACGGATAATACCATTTCTGTTAGTAAGAAAGCGGTAGGAGGACCTGCATCTTCTTCCTCTCAATCATTACGTCCTGTTTCCGGGATAATAGTTGATGAAAACGGGGAACCTGTCATTGGCGCGAATATTGTTATCAAAGGAACAACGAACGGTACGGTCACAGACCTGAACGGAAAGTATGCAATTGAGGCCGGTAATGATGATGTCCTGCTTGTTTCTTATATCGGATATCTTCCGCAGGAAATAAAAGTGGGTAATAAAACGGTCCATAATCTTAAGTTGCAGGTCGATGCACAGAACCTGGAAGAGGTCGTAGTTGTCGGGTATGGCACGATGAAGAAAAAAGATTTGATGGGAGCTGCTTCTGTCCTGAGCGGTGAAAATCTGGCTACCAATTCGAATATTTCAGTCGGAGGAGCTTTACAGGGAAAGATGTCGGGTATGTCTGTCCTGAGCAACAGCGGTTTCCCCGGAGCTGAGACATCTATCAAGATACGTGGGGTCGGGACTTTCGGTAGCGGTAGCGACAGTAATCCGCTTATCATTATTGACGGGGTTCCTGTTACATCCGGTTTTGAGACTTTGAATCCCGGTGATATCGAAACTGTGAACGTTTTGAAAGATGCTTCTTCTGCTGCTATCTACGGATCACGTGCAGCCAATGGGGTTATTTTGATTTCAACCAAGAAGGGTTCTACCGGTGCAGCAAAAGTTTCCGTTAATGCAACATGGGGTATGCAAACAGCTTCCAATATTATGGATCTGCTGACTGCGGAAGAATTTGTTTCAGCCATTCAGGAAATGCGTGATAATAAACAAGCGATCGACGGAGGAAGTCCGACCACCAAGTTTGATGGTATCGATCCTTCGACATTCGGTAAAGGAACCAAATGGAGTGATTATATTTATAGCTCGGCACCAACTTATAATATAAATACCAGTGTATCGGGAGGAGGTGAAAAAACTCGTTATTATCTTTCTGCCGAATATCTGAATCAGGATGGTATTGCCATCAATACCGGTTTCCAGAAAGCATCTTTACGTGCCAATATAGAAGGACAGGTCAATAGTCGCCTGACAATCGGTAACAATGTGCATCTGGCATACCGCAACACGAAAGGCAGTAAAGACAACCGTTACTCCGACGTTATTTTCAATGCGCCGATCATCCCGGCTTATGATGCGGATGGTAGCTACGGAGAGCCCGATCCGGCCTATACCAGTTCCAAGAATGCCATCGCCGAAGTGGGTTGGAACACACCTACGAACGATAATTACCGCGTATTGGATAATCTATTCGTGGAATATAAGTTCACCGACTGGTTAAAGTTCCGTTTTAATGGAGGTATTGATATGGTCTATTCGGAAGATAAAGCATTTATGCCTCTTTTCAGTGACGGGGGACAGACCAATAACCAGAATAGCTATTCGGAGAACCGTCAGAAGGAGTTTATGTGGGTAACGGATTATTTGCTCTATTTTGACAAGGTCTTTGGTAAACATACAATCAATGCTATGGGCGGTTTTTCCCAGCAGCTGTTTTCGAAGGATAACCTGAAAGGTGTCGTAAAGGATTTTGTTTCCGAAGTAGATAATATGCATGTGATCAATGGAGGTACAAACTCTATCGATCGGACGTTGGAGGGAGGAAAGAGCCAGCTGGCGTTGGCTTCCTGGTTCGGACGTGTCAATTACGATTATGCCGGAAGATATCTTTTCTCTGTCAATTTAAGGGCTGACGGTTCTTCCCGTTTCAAAGGGGGCGAACGTTGGGGTGTTTTCCCTTCTTTCTCCGGTGCCTGGCGTATCTCCGAAGAAGATTTCTTCTCGGTGAAGTCGATTAGTTCTCTGAAATTGAGAGCATCGTGGGGACAATTAGGAAACCAGTCGATCGGTTCATGGTATCCGACCATTGCTGCGGTGGAAAGCCAGAAAGTGATGTTGGGTAATGGCGGAAATAACCAGATTTTATATTACGGATACAGCCAGACTGCTTTGTCTAACAGGAAACTGAAATGGGAAACGACAACGATGACCAATATCGGTGTCGATCTGGGGTTACTGAACGGTAAACTGTTTATGACAGCCGATTATTTTATCAAGAGTACGGATGGTATTTTGCGCAGCATGGTATTACCGCTCTCTGTGGGTATGACTGCACCGAACGTGAACTATGCAAAAGTTCAGAACCGTGGTTTTGACCTTGAAGTAGGATATAACGGCAAGGTAAGGGATTTCACGTTTAGTGTCTCCGGAAACGTTTCTTTCCTGCATAATGAAATCAAGAAGTTGAGTGAAGGTGTAACGGAAGAAGTTACCTCTATCGGTAGTTACGGTGGCGTGACGATCAATCGTGTCGGTGAGCCGGTTGATGCATTATATGGTTATAAGACCGGAGGTGTTATCACGACCCAGGAAGAAGCCGATAAATATAAAGCGATGGGGCAGGGGAATGCCAAGATCGGACGTTTGAAATATGTAGACTTGGATGGTAATGGCAAGATCGATAGTGACGACCGTACAATCTTAGGTAGCTATATCCCCAAGGTGAGTGCCGGTCTTACCCTTTCTGCCGACTGGAAAGGATTTGATTTCAATGCCGTGTTTGCCGGTGTCTTCGGAAGGAAGCAACATGCACCGATGTCGTTCCAGAACCGTTTCCCCAACCGTAATATGAGCCGTCACTGGTATGATAACCGCTGGACGTTGGGGGCTGATCCAGAGGGGAAATATCCGGCACTGATCCAGTCCGAATCGTATGAAGAGATGACAGATCTGATGGTTGCCAATACGTCATTCGTGAAATTGCGCTCGTTGACTTTAGGTTATACTGTTCCTGTAAAATCGTTCAGAACACGCGTGTTCGTATCCGGAGAGAACCTCTTTACGATCCATAGTAAATCGTTTGACGGCTTCGATCCGGAGAATGGTAACGGTGTAGGACATTATACGAACTGGGGAGACGACTTCCCGACTCCGAGAATATTTTTGGTAGGTTTGAATTTAACATTTTAAAAGAAGATGGTTATGAAATCGAATATAATAGGATTATTGATCTTGTTGTGTATACTGACAACAAGCTGTATGGATAATTTCCTGGACCGGAATCCTTATGGTTCAATTGACGAAACGACTTTCTTTACCCAGAAGGAGCATGCTAACCTGGCGGCTATGGCCTGCTATGCCAAGTTGCAGAAGCTGAATGCCCATTGGGCGGACGCTCAATTGGAACTGGGAATGACTGGTGATCTATCGTCTGCCGGTTTTAAAGATGCCCAACCTTTTTATGTCGGATCATTTAATCCGAATGAATCGAATCTGGTGAAAGGTATCTGGCAGCGTGCTTATCAGGGGATAGCTGTTTGTAATAAAAATATCGAAGGAGTGAAGAATATGCCTGCCGATATCATCGATGAAGATACCCGCAATAAACACCTGGCAGAGATGTTCTTTATCCGGGCATTCTGGTATTTTCGCCTGGTTCAGTTCTACGGGGATGTTCCTTTGCGTTCCGTTTCTGTATCAGACCCGACCAATGGGGATGATGTACAATTAGCAGCGACTCCCAAGAATGAGATCATTAAGCAGACTGTTCTTCCTGATCTTGAATTTGCCGCTCAGAATTTACCGGATGCCTGGGAGGATAAATATCAGAACCGGGCAACGAAAGGAGCAGCTTATGCTTATTTATGCGAAGTCTATCTGTATGAAAAGGAGTATGAGAATGCGATAAAAGCCGGTGAACAGGTTGAGAAATACGGTTATTCATTAATAGAAAATCCGGGGAATGTGTTGAGAGTAGATTATGAAGCATGTCCGGAGATCATTTTCTCGGTAGGTTTTGGCAGTGGTGTGGAAACATACCGGGAGTTCTATTGGGGTACTATAGAAGATTTGGGTGAAGACGGGCGTATTATGCGTGGTGATACCTATTCCGGCGATTATTTTTATCCGTCCCGTGAGCTGGTTGATTTCTATGAAGCGATAGACGGTAAACCGATAAATGAATCGTCTTATTATAAAGCAACTGAGAGTTGGAAAAACCGTGATCCGCGTTTCGATGCGACATTTTTCACTATCATGGATGAAGTCGAAACAACAACCGGAAAACAGATGACATGGAAACAGGACTGGCTTGTCAATACGGCAACCGGTTATGATGTTCAGAAAAGGGGAGTATGGTATGGAGAGAACACCTGGAATAAACGAACGGATATCCATTTAATGCTTTTACCGAGAGTTTATTTGCATATTGCGGAGGCGTATGCGTTAAAGTCGGCTCCTGATTATGCCAAATGTTCCGAATATATAGAAAAAGTCCGTTCCCGTGCCCGTCGGTTCGCATTAGCTAATCCGGAGAAATATATACCTGAAGGAATGGCCGATAAAGATGTATTACCGCCGTTCACAATCACCAACGGACAGGAAGCCATGAATGCGATAAACTACGAATCGAGAGTAGAACTTTTTGCAGTAGACTGCATGCGGTATTATGATTTGAAACGTTGGGGAACATTGAAGGAAGAATGGCCCCGTGTCGGCGGATTTGCTTGGGATGAAAAATTGTTTGATCTGCCTTATCCGGCCGATGAATTGAATTCCAATAAGAATCTGCAACAACACTCCGGTTGGGGCAACTGATGTGTATATCTTTAATGAATAGATAAATAACATGAAGAAGCTTATTTGTATATGTATGCTGTTGCCATTTCTGATGGCAACAGCTCAGAATAAAAGCGGACAACCGGGAGCCGGAAAGCCGGAACTGACGGATACCGAATCGTTTTCAATGATCCTTTTACCGGACCCGCAGAGTTATACCAAGTTCGATACCAACCAGCCGCTTTTCGACCTGATGACTGCATGGACGGCTGCTAATCTGGACAAACTGTCGGTGAAGGCTGTGTTATGTACCGGTGATCTGGTAGAACAAAACGAATATATCGTTCCGGATAATGTAAATGGAAACCAGACAAGTACCCAGCAATGGAAAGCAGCTTCCAATGCCTTTGCTAAGTTAGATAATAAGATCCCTTATATCATTTGTGGAGGGAATCATGATTACGGATATACCCGTTCGGAGAACCGCTTGTGCCGATTCCCTGAATATTTCCCGGTGGAGCGTAACAGTACATGGAAAAACTCATTAGTCAGCGTTTGCAATAATGCATTCGGATTACCGACATTGGAGAATGCGGCTTTTGCATTCGATGAACCTCATTGGGGTAAAATTCTTGTTATTACGACAGAGTTTGCTCCCCGTGATGAGGTGCTCGAATGGGCGAAAGATTTAGCTGCCAGTAAGAAGTTTGCCGATCATAAGGTTTTTGTACTGACACATTCCTATTTGCGGTGGGATGGAACGGTGATCGAATCCGAAAACTATAAAGTATCTCCGGCTAATTATGGGAAAGCGATTTGGGAGAAACTGTTGTATCCCTCTTCCAATATCCGTATGCTGATTTGTGGTCACTATTGTCTGGTGGATGATTTCTGCCACAATGTAGGACGTCGTACGGATAAGAATGTAGCAGGGAAAAGTGTATTCCAAATGATGTTCAACGCTCAGACAGCCGGAGGTGGTTGGCATGGGAACGGGGGAGACGGTTGGTTGCGTATCCTGGAATTTATGCCGGATGGGAAAACGATCAAGGTAAAAACTTATTCTCCTTTGTTTGGTATTTCTCCGACAACGGAGTCGTTTGCCTGGCGTACCGGCGACTGTGACGAATTCGATATCGTGATTGAACCCTAAGCGTTTATAGGAAGAAAACTCCTATATATTATTTGTTTCTTTAGAAAACTTTGCGAACTTTGTCTACTCTTAAAGTTCGCAAAGTTTAACAAGAAACATAATATCATGAACAGTAAACTATTCTTATTAGCTGCTACATCTGCATTTTCAATGGCTGGTGTGGCCGTAAACTACACTAATTTCATTATCATCAACCTCGATGATGCAGGCTACGGAGACTTTTCCTATAACGGAGCCTACGGATATAAAACGCCGAACATCGACCGTATGGCTGCCGAGGGAGTCCGTTTCACTCATTTCCTTGCCGGACAACCTATCAGCGGTGCATCGCGTGCCGGATTGCTGACCGGTTGCTATCCGAACCGTATCGGTTTTGCCGGAGCACCTGGTCCAGGTTCTGATTATGGTATCAGTCCTGATGAAATGACGATAGGAGAGTTGCTGAAACAAAAAGGATATAGTACGGCTGTTTTTGGTAAATGGCATTTGGGAGACGCCAAACAATTTCTTCCTTTGCAGAATGGTTTCGATGAATATTACGGGTTGCCTTATTCTAATGATATGTGGCCTTTCCACCCGCAACAGGGGGAAGTATTCAATTTCCCGGATCTGCCGACTTACGATGGAAACGAAATAGTAGGTTATAACACCGATCAGACTCAATTTACAACCGATTATACGAATCGTACGGTAAACTTCATCAAGAAGAACAAAAATAAACCGTTCTTTATTTATCTGGCACATTCTATGCCGCACGTTCCACTGGCTGTTTCCGATAAGTTTAAAGGAAAGAGTGAACAGGGGTTATACGGTGATGTAATGATGGAACTGGACTGGAGTGTTGGTGAAGTATTGAAAGCATTACGTGAACAGGGGTTGGAAGAAAATACCCTGATCGTCCTTACTTCCGATAATGGTCCGTGGGCTAACTATGGAAACCACGCCGGTTCAGCCGGAGGGCTTCGCGAAGCTAAAGCTACTACTTTTGATGGTGGTAACCGTATCCCGTGTGTGATGTACTGGAAAGGAACCGTTCAGCCGGGTACAACCTGTAATAAACTGGCATCCAATATAGATCTGTTGCCGACATTGGCAGAACTCAGCGGTGCCCCGCTTCCCCAACGTAAGATCGACGGTGTAAGTATCGTTCCCCTTATCAAAGGAGAAAAGGACGCTAATCCACGTGAGTCATTCGTTTATTATTATCACAAAAACGATTTGGAGGCTGTAACAGACGGTAAATTTAAACTTGTGTTCCCACATAAATATGTCACCTATGGTGCTTACGCGCCGGGCAATGACGGGCAGCCGGGTAATTTGACAAACCTGGAACTGAAGAAGGCTGAAATGTACGACCTGCGCCGTGACCCGGGAGAACGTTACGATGTCATATCCCAATATCCGGAAGAGGCGGCCAAATTGATGAAGATCGCTGATGATATGCGTAAGGATCTGGGAGATAATCTGACACGTGTGAAGGGAACAGGACGTCGCGAACCAGGAAAACTGAAATAACAAGATTATTATATAGATAATGAAAAACGCTGATCTAATTTTAAAGGCAGGTATGTTAGCAACATGCTTGCCTATCATTGGTTGCAACTCGAACAAAAAGACGGAGAAAGAAGCGGAGGAACGTCCGAATATCCTCTTTATTTTGTCTGACGACCACACCGGTCAGGCATGGGGTATCTATGGGGGTATCCTGGCTGACTATGTAAAGAATGAGAATATCCGTCGTTTGGCTAACGAAGGTTGTGTGTTGGATAACTGTTTCTGTACCAACTCGATCTCCGCACCGAGCCGTGCCGCTATCATGACCGGAGCATACAGCCACCGTAATGGTGTGTATACCCTGGAGGATGGATTGGAGCCGGCTGTCGATAATATTGCGAAACAAATGCAGGCCGGTGGCTATCAGACAGCCTTGATCGGTAAGTGGCATTTGAAGAGACAACCTGCCGGTTTCGATCATTTTAATGTGTTCCACGATCAGGGTGAATATGTCAATCCTATTTTCAAAACTGCCGAAAACTGGGTGGACGACGATAAAGGAAAACAGGGGGTAGAGGTAAAAGGCTTCTCGACTGATATCGTTACCGATCAGACCATGGAGTGGATACGCAACCGTGATAAGGACAAACCTTTCATGATGTGTTGCCATTTCAAAGCAACCCACGAACCCTGGGATTTCCCCGAACGGATGAAGCATCTTTATGACGATGTGGTATTCCCTGAACCTGAAAGTATGATGGAGTTCGGTCCGGAAGAGTCGGGCAGGGCTTTCAAAGGACAGCAGTTGGAGAATATGGGTTGGCGTTGGGAGACCGCTTCGAAGGATCCGGATGCCTGGTGGTGTCGTTATCCGGAACTACCTTTCTCTACAAAAGGCATGGATAAGGTTGCCGCCCGTAAGAAGATTTACCAGAAGATGATTAAGGACTATCTGCGTTGTGGCGCTACAATCGACGATAATATCGGCCGTCTGTTGAAGATGCTCGATGAAGAAGGACTGAGTAAGAATACAATCGTAGTCTATGTTTCCGACCAGGGGTATTTCCTGGGTGAGCATGGCATGTTCGATAAGCGGATGATGTACGAAGAACCTTTGCACATGCCTTTTGTGATCCGTTACCCGAAAGAAATTCCGGCCGGAACACGTAATAAAGATATTATCCTGAATGTCGACTTTGCTTCGACGCTGGCCGATTACGCCGGAGTAAAAGCACCGGATTTGTCGCAAGGTAAAAGCTTCCGGAAGAATCTGAAAGGGGAGACGTCTGCCGACTGGCGGAAAGAAATGTATTATCGCTACTGGACACATCATTCCATCCGTCCTGCTCATATGGGTATACGTAACGAGCGTTATAAACTGATGTTCCTGTATGGTGACCGCCTGAATGCTACGGGGTCGGAAGAAACGCCGACCACTCCGGCATGGGAATTCCATGATTTGCAGGTAGATCCGAAGGAGGATAAGAACATGTATAATGATCCTCAGTATAAAGATATCATCAAGGAAATGAAGCAGGAATTATTGAAACTTCGTGAGGAAGTAGGAGATACCGATGCCGATACGCCACGGATGAAGGAAATAATGGATCAATATTACTGGATGTAATAACAATTCACTTTATAGTAAAGGAGGCTGTGATAAAAGGACTGAATAGCCCTCAGATAACACAGTCTCCTTTTTTCGTCAAAACAATTTTACAACCACTAATTTATTTCACATGAAGAAAATGTACATTCTGATTGCTACCGGGCTGTTTATAAGTATGGCTCCGCTGATAGCACAACAAACGACGGGTAATATTGTCGAGTATTTTGGAAAAGAGAGAGTGGAACGTGTAGACGAAGGTATCATACTCCATGCCTTCAAACAGGGATATTATGTTCCGGTGACAGCCCCTTCCGGTTATTTATTTGCTACTTCCGACGGTCTCGGATGGGAGATGGCAACCGGCAAATTCCGTACTCCTTCGGAAAATGACCTGACTGCAACGAACTATGGACGTACCCGGGAAGCCGTACAATGGACTCCGATCGCTGCCGACTCTACCGGAAAGTTTGCTAATCGTGCCTTACGTCGTGCTTATGTTTATACCGCTTATGAAGCGGATAAACCCCAGATTGCCTTACTCGAATCGAGTGGAAACACTCGTACTTTTATCAATGGTATGCCACACGAAGGTGATCATTATGATTTTGCTTATACGCTGATCCCTTTCCGTTTGCAAAAGGGGAATAACGAATTTATCTTCACTCCGGGACGTTTCGGTCGGGTAGAAGCCAAGTTGATAATTCCAACTAAACCGGTGATGTTAACTAAAAGGGATATGACCTTGCCGGACATTATTAATGGAGAAACGGGAGAGAAATGGGCTGCCATCCGTGTTGTCAATGCGCAGGATAAGAATTTGTCCGGATTAAAGATACAGTGTAAACTGGAAAGCGGTGAGGTAGCTACTATTGCAACGGACGATATCATGCCTATGATGGTACGTAAGGTAAAATTCCAGGTTCCGGCAGCCGTTTCCACAAAGAAAGGAGAAACGAAGGCTACTGTTACTCTATTGGATAAGTCAGGAAAAGAGATCGACCGCACCGAAATCGCTTTGCAGCAAAAAGACGCTTCTTCCATTCATGAACGGACTTTTATCAGTAATGTAGATGGTAGCGTGCAATATTATAGTGTGACTCCATCCACGACTCAGGCTGATAATCAGGCATTATTCCTCTCTGTTCACGGTGCATCTGTGGAAGCCCGCAATCAGGCCCGTGCTTATGCTCCGAAAGACTGGGGACATATCGTCGCTCCGACCAACCGCCGTCCCTTCGGTTTCAACTGGGAAGAGTGGGGACGTGTCGACGCAATGGAAGTTCTTGCCGAAGCAGAGAATGTATTAAAAACCGATCCGTCGCATACCTATCTGACCGGTCATTCGATGGGTGGACACGGGACATGGTTCCTCGGTGTTACTTATCCCGATCGTTTTGCTGCTATCGCTCCCTGTGCCAGTTATCCGGATATTGCCCGGTACTCCCGGCCGAATGCCGATGCTGCCAATGTGGGAGAGAAGCATTTCAATATGATTTGCCGGGCTGCTAATGCCGGACGTGTCTTGGATCTGAAGAAAAACTTCCTGCAATCGGGTATCTATATCCTGCATGGCGACTCCGACAATGTGGTTCCGATCCAGCAGGTACGCCAGATGCGTGAATTATTGGGTACTTTCCATCCGGACTTCTGTTATTATGAATATCCCGGCGGTTCGCATTGGTACAGCAACGAGAGTGTAGACTGGAAACCTATTTTCGATTATTTCCGTTGGCATAAAGTTCCGGCAGCCGGCGAAGTGAAGCAACTGGAATTTCATACGGCCTCTCCTGCTATTTCCGCTAAAGATTATTGGGTAACCATAAATCAGCAGGATACCGCTTACGCTTTTTCTTCTTTATCTTTCAAGCAAACCGACAAAGGACTTGAAGGAACAACCTCGAATGTGGCTTCCCTCACATTTGATCTTTCTGCTTTGAAACTTCCAACGGAAGCAATAATAACGATCGACAATGAAACGCTTCGTGCAGATGGAAGTAAACCGGCTGTCTTGAAGAAAGTTTCCGGTAAATGGACATTGATCGATGAGGTATCGGTAACGGAGAAATATCCTTCACGTTATGGAGGTTTCAAGCAGGCTTTCGACAATAATGTGGTATTTGTATATGCCACCGGGGGGAATAAAGAAGAAAATGCATGGTATCAGAATAAAGCACGGTTCGATGCGGAAACATTCCTTTACAGAGGAAACGGTTCTATCGAAGTGATTGCCGATAAAGACTTTGCTCCGTCTGCCTATGCCGACCGGAATGTTGTGCTTTATGGAAATGCAGCGAACAACAAAGCCTGGAATAAGCTTTTGAAGAATGCTCCGGTACAGGTTCTGAAAGGTGAGATACGGATGGGAGAAAAAGTAATGAAGGGTAATAATCTGGGTACTTATTTCGTCTATCCCCGTCCCGATAGCCGTACAGCCAGCGTCGGCGTAGTGGCCGGAACTGGTATCGAAGGAATGAAAGCAACCTATCCGAATGATTATATCTCCGGCATTACCGGTTTTCCCGACTTATTGATCTTTAATGTGGATGTCCTGAAAGATGGTATTCATGGAGTTGAGGTATCCGGTTTCTTCGGTAACGACTGGAGTGTGGGACAAGGTCATTTCATTACTGAATAAGATTGCGATTTGACTGATAAATATAGTTATAAAGATAAAATTCCCCGCGCAGGTAGTGACGATTAGCTGCGCGGGGAATGAAAAACAGCCGTGCGGGTAATTACGACTACCTGCGCGGGTAGTGATGATTGTTATTCAATGTTTTTACGAATCTTGGTCAGATAACCTTTCATTGCTTCCGAATCTTTATCCTTAATAATATCCTGAAGAATATTCAGCTCTTCCTGGATACGAGCGATCTGTTTCGGTGTACGCGGGTTAAAAAGGATTTCAGTCAACAGATAATCGTCTTCCGACAACAGTCCGCGTGCGATCTTCATGTGACGCTTGAATGTCGTACCCGGTGCATCCTGATGTTTCATCGTTGCGGCAAATACCATTGTCGACGCAAAAGGAATACCTAATGAATAAGCTACCACCTTGTCGTGTTCTTCGAATGTGTATTCGCAGATATGCAGGCGCAGACTGGCATAAATATCTTTGAAGAAAATCTTTCCCAGATGGTCACCTTCGGAGATAATGATTGTATTTTCTTTCTCCAACTGTCCCAGGTTGGCAAAAGTAGGGCCGAACATCGGGTGAGTGGAAACATACGGGAAGCCGCAAGTTTCGTAGAACTCTTTCAGATGGGTTTTTACGGATGCTATATCCGAAATAATACAATACGGTTGAAGGTAAGGAAGGACAGCTTTAAATGCTTCGATCGTATAGTTCAATGTCACACAGTTGATGACCAATTCAGGAGCAAACTCTGCAACCTCTTCCGGTTTTTGAAGACGAAGAGCATTGTAAATGAAACGCATCCTTTTCGGATCACTCTCTAATACGGCTACTTCGTGGTCAAAGCTAAGCAAATCGGTGAAGAAAGAACCCATCTTTCCGGCACCTAATATTAATATCTTCATTTCTTATTCTTTTTGTTTTTATTTTGCGTCGTGATGTGACACAGCATCACATCACGACGCAAGCGGACGCTTATTACTCGTTCATGATGATCATCTGCTGACGAACAGACTCTTCATGTATCTCTTTCAATATTTCTTTTACAAAGTCCACGTTCAGTTCCATTGTCTGTCCCATATCGGAACGTTTTTCCAGAATCTCGCTGTAACGCGGTGACTGCAGGATAGGCATGTTATGCTCTTTCTTATACACCCCGATTTCGCGTGAGATACGCATACGTTTAGCCAGCAGTTCGAGTAATTGTTCGTCGATGCCATCGATCTGGCGACGCAGTTCGGCAAGATTTTCTGTTGTCTGTGTTTCGTTACGGATAACCAATAGGTTGACAACATAATCCAGGACATCCGGAGTGATCTGCTGTGAAGCGTCGCTCCATGCACAATCCGGACATGGGTGTGATTCGATCATCAAACCGTCGAAACTCAGATCCATAGCCTGTTGAGACAGCGGAGCGATCAGTTCGCGTTTACCACCGATATGGCTGGGATCGCAGAAGATCGGCAGGTTCGGCATGCGGCGGCGCAGTTCGATAGGAATATGCCACAGCGGCAGGTTACGGTACATCTTTTTGTCGTATGAACTGAATCCACGGTGGATAGCACCCAATTTACGGATACCTGCTCCGTACAGACGTTCGAAAGCTCCGATCCACAATTCCAAATCCGGGTTTACCGGGTTCTTGATCAGTACGGGGATGTCTACCCCTTTCAATGCGTCTGCGATTTCCTGTACGGCAAATGGGTTTACGGTGGTACGTGCACCGATCCACAGAATGTCGATACCGGCTTTCAAGGCTTCGAATACATGATCTTTTGTTGCCACTTCGGTAGCGACATACATTCCGGTTTCTTTCTTCACGCGTTTCAACCATTGCAGACCTTCTGCTCCAATACCTTCGAAACCTCCCGGTTTAGTACGGGGTTTCCAAATTCCGGCGCGGAATATTTTAACTCCTTTGGACGAAAGCTGATGAGCGGCTTCCATTACTTGTTCTTCTGTTTCGGCACTACACGGGCCGGAGATGATGATAGGACGCTGGGGGTCTACACCGGGTAATAAGATCGATTCTAATTCCATTTCCATGATTGTATACTTTTATTTGTTTATTTCTAATTGTTTGATTCTATCTAATGCTTCCTGTAATGCTTCATTCTTGCAACAAAGGGAAATGCGGATATAACGTTCACCGCAACTTCCGAAGATAAATCCGGGAGTGACAAATACATTGGCTTCGTACAATACTTTGTTTGCCAGTGCTTCACTACCTTCTGCTGTTGCCGGTATCTTTCCCCAAAGGAACATTCCTACCTGGTTTTCATCATATATACATCCTATGGCATGCATGATTTGTCCTGCCAGGTCGCGACGACTGCGGTAAGTTCGGTTCATAGTATCGTACCATTCTTTCGGAGCTTTGAGGGCTTCCACTGCTGCATGTTGCATCGGTTTGAATTGGCCTGAGTCGATATTGCTTTTCACCTTCAGTATCCATTGAACGAATTGTGCATTCGAAGCCAACATAGCCATACGCCAACCCGGCATATTGTGTGCCTTGCTCATCGAGTTCATCTCGATGCAAATATCTTTGGCTCCCGGTACGCTGAGAATACTTAATGGATGTTCGTTTAGTATAAAACTATACGGATTGTCATTACATATAATAATACCGTGCTTACGTCCGAAAGCAACCAACTTCTCGAAAAGTTCCATACTCGCATTGGCTCCGGTCGGCATATTGGGGTAATTTACCCACATCAGTTTTACGTTGGAAAGATCCATTTTTTCCAATGCTTCGAAATCCGGTTGCCATCCTAATTCTTCTTTTAACTCATAAGATATCAGGTTGGCTTGTACCAATTTGCTGACAGAACTATAGGTCGGGTAACCCGGGTTGGGAACCAATACGCCGTCTCCCGGATTCAGAAAAGCCAGCGAGATATGCAGGATACCTTCCTTGGAACCGATCAACGGCTGGATCTCCGTCTTCGGGTCCAGTTCCACATCGTACCAGGTCTTATACCAGTCAGCAAAACCTTTACGTAATTCCGGAATACCCACATACGGCTGATAACCGTGCTCATTGGCATTATGGGCATGTTCGCACAACGTTTCGATTGTCTGTTTCGAAGGAGGCAGGTCGGGACTACCTACACCCAGGCTGATTACGTTCTTGCCTGCGGCATTCATTTCGGCTACCTCTTTCAGTTTCTTTGAGAAGTAGTATTCCTGTACGCTACCGACACGGTCGGCAGGTGTGATGTTACACACTTTGTTTTCCTTCTGCATATTCGCCTAATATTTTTAAATCCTTTGTTAATGGGATGATTGCATCCAATGCTTGTTTGTATCTGGTATAATCAGTAAATGTCAGATCGATATAGAACAAATATTCCCATTCGCGGCCGATGATCGGGAGCGATTGTATTTTGGAAAGATTCATGTCGTAGAAAGAAAGAATAGAAAGCACTTTGGAAAGGCTGCCGGAGGTGTGGGGGAGAGCGAAAACGAGAGATGATTTGTTGATTTCTGTCTTTTCGAGCAAGTCTTCTGCCGTCCATCGGTCTGCCAGGGCCAGGAAGCGGGTGAAGTTGCGTTTATTTGTCTCTATCCCTTCGGCAAGGATTTCCATGTTGTATATCTTAGCAGCCAGTTTACCGCAGACGGCGGCGTGTCCTTTCAGCTTATTCTCGGAAATCCAGCGGGCGCTCATGGCGGTATCTTCTTTTTCTACCATCTTCACGTTCGGCAGGGTATCGAGAAAGTCGGTACATTGCATCAGCGCGATAGGGTGGGAGTTGACTTCCGTAATTTCGTGTATCGTCGTTCCCGGCAGTGCAACCAGCGAATGCGAAATACGCAATTTGTATTCACCGATCACCCGCAAACCGCTTTCGCGTATCAGCTCATGATTCTGCAGCAGGCTTCCTGCAATCGTATTCTCGATGGCCATCAGACCCAGTATCGCCGGATCTTTCTTGATGGTCGTGATTACATCTCTGAATGTATTGCATCCAACAATCTCAATTTCTCCACCTTCATAGAAGCTACGGGCTGCGATATCGTGATACGAACCGGCTATTCCCTGAATTGCTACTCTCTTTTTCATCTTTCTGTCTTAAAGTCATAAAAAAAGTCCCACCGTAACCGGCAGGACTTCATATATTTTATTGATACATATTTTCTATCATCAACGCTTTACATACAAATTCCTGCCTTCACTCTGCTAAAGTAAAAGTAATAAAAGAAATATGTAAAGCTAAATCGATTCATTTGTCTCGTTTGTTTTTAAATACGCAGCAAAAGTAACGCTTTTTTGGAAACTACAAGCAAAAAGTAATAATATTTTTCGCCATGCAGTAAAAATAATGTTCAGACTACTTTTAATCCAGCCTGAAGCGTCAACATTTCTTTCGGTACGGACTTTTTAATGCTCTCGATCAACATGCCTGCAATGGTATGACGGATAAAATCTTTACGGGTGATCCAGACAATTTCGCGTGCCGGTTTAGGGATAGCGAAAGGACGTACCAGTTTCTTTTGTTCTTCACTGAGTTGCAGGGTAGCCAGTTCGGGAATGAACGTGACACCATTACCGCTTTCAACCATTCGCATGAATGTTTCGAGGCTTCCCAAACGGTAGGCTGCCTGGCGGAGTTTTACTTTCTCCATCTGGCAGAAACGCATCAACTGGTCGCGGAAGCAATGTCCTTCGTCCAATAGCCAGAGGTGTTCGTCGCTGATATCGGCTGTACGGATCAGGTCTTTTTTGAATACCGGATCGTTTTCGGCTACATAGCCGAAGAACTGTTCGTAATATAATGTATCGCCTTGCAGTTGTGTCTCGGTCGGTTGGTTGGCAATGATGGCTGCATCGATCTCTCCGTTTAATATGGCAGACATTGTCGGGGCTGTTTTCATTTCCAGGATACGGATATCCAGGTCGGGATGTTTTTCTGATAGCTGCTGGAAGAAACGGGGAAGCAGATAAGGGGCAATCGTTGGTAAAACGGCCAGGCGGAAAGTTCCTTTCAGCGACTGTTCTTCTTCATTCACGATATCTTTTATCAGGGAGGCCTGGTATAATACGGTACGGGCTTGGTCGATCACTTTCCTTCCGGCCGGAGTAGGACAGACCGGTTGCATATTTCTGTCGAATAATTTAATACCCAGTTCGTCTTCCAATTTTTGGATCATCATACTGAGAGTAGGTTGTGTTACTCTGCAATGTTCTGCAGCTTTTGCAAAGTGGCGGAATGTGTCTACCGCCAGGATGTACTCGAGTTGCTGTATATTCATACTGCTTTAGTTTTTTTTGTTCATAAAATCTTTCGGCAAAACTCCAAATTGTTTCTGGAAACATTTGGAGAAATAAGAAGGGTTGTTGAATCCAACCTGGTAACATATTTCGTTGATACGATATTTCTGTGTTGCTAACAACTCTGCCGCTTTCTTTAAACGGACAAGCTGTATCAGTTCATTCGGGGTCATTTCTACCAGCGTTTTTATTTTGGCAAACAATCCCGACCGGCTGATGCATAATTGTTCTGCCAATACATCGATGGAGAAGTCGACATTCGATATATTCTTTTCAATGATCTCGTTCATCTTCGACAAGAACTGTTCGTCAGCCTTATTGACAGCTACACTATCCAGAGGAACGAACGGCATTTCTGAAAACTTCTTTCTCAGTTTTTTCCGCGATTCGAGCAAATTCTCGATTTGGGCACGTAATACCTGTGTCGAGAAAGGTTTTTCGATGTAGGCATCTGCTCCGGACTTTATACCGGTTACTTTCGATATATTATCGGTTTTCGCAGTCAGCAATACCAATGGGATATGGCTGTAAGAAACGTTTTCCTTTACCTCTTTGGCAAATGCGAAACCATCCATAACCGGCATCATCACGTCGCTTATGATAAGATCGACAGGTTGTTTTTTCAGCTGTTCTAATCCTTCCTGACCGTTTTCTGCCAATAGAATATTGTATGTCTCTTTGAAACTGTCATGGAGGAAGCTCCTCATGTCGGTATTGTCTTCTACGATCAATAATGTGGGGCGGCCGGAAGATGCGATTAGTTGACTGGTAGCATCTTTGGTGTACGGTTCCTCTTCGGGAACCGTATAGTCGGTCACTATATCCTTTTTAGATTTTGCGGGAGCAACATTGGGTTGTTCCAATGGTATTGTAACAGTAAATGTTGTTCCTTGCTCTGCTGTACTTTCTACTTCAATCATGCCATGATGGGCATCTACCAGTAATTTAGCCAGCGAAAGTCCGAGTCCTGTACCTGGTTTATGGCTCTGGGCTATCTGATAGAAAGGAAGGAATATATTATTCTGTTCCAGTTCGGATATTCCCCGGCCATCATCCGAGACTTTGATGATAACAGCTCTATTATGAATCCCGCAGGTCATCGTAATTTTGCCGGAAGCGTATTTGGTGGCATTGGTGAGCAGGTTACTGATGACTTTAGTTATCGCTTCGGGATCGACAATGGCCATAATTCCTTTATCCGGCATATCAAAAGAAAAGGCGATACCTTTCTGTTCGATCATCGGTTTGAAACGATCATACAGGTTCTGGAGTAATTCGTACATATTTTGTTCGGAGAAGTTGATCACGAATGCTCCCTGTTCCGCTTTCCGGAAATCCAGCAACTGATTGACCAATGACAGGAGTCGCTGACTGTTGCGATCGATTATATTTAATGCACTCTGGATCGTTGTAGGAAGAGTTGATGAGGTTTCCATTATCTTTTCGAGCGGTCCGATAATTAAAGAGACCGGTGTTCGTATTTCATGGGCGATCAGGGTAAAGAAATTGATCTTGGCATCATGCAGTTCCTTCTCTTTTTCCACACTCAGTTGAAGCATGCGGGCTTTATGACGTTTTTCTGTTCGTAGCTTCATTGCATATATAATGTAGCATACCAATCCTATGATTGATATGATATAAATGAAATAGGCCAAATGTGAACGCCAGAAGGGGGGATGAATGATTATATCTACGGTTGTAGCCTCTTCATTCCATACGCCATCGTTATTTGAACCCATTACATGGAACTTGTATTTACCGGCCGGTAAATTAGTATAGGTCGCTTTTCGCTGGTTACCTACAAAGTTCCAGTCTTTGTCGAAACCTTCCAGTTTATATTTATACTGGTTTTTGGCCGGTACACTATAACTAAGGCTCACATATTCGATGCTGAATACATTATGTTTGTAAGAGAGTTCAATTTCTTTAATACTGGTCGTCGATTGAGGAAGGATACCTTTCTCTTCGATTTTTACATCTTTATTGAATACCTGCAGGTTTGTAATTACTACCGGCGGTATATAAGTATTAAAGGTGATGGTACGAGTATCGAGTTCGCAGAAACCGTTGGTGGTTCCCAGATATAAAAGTCCTGAGGATGCCAGTAAGACGGCATTGACCCCATATTGGTCGCTTTGTAGTCCATCGCTCTTAAAGAAGATCCGTTGTTTTCCGGTCTCTAGGCAGTAAGATATAAGCCCGTTAATCGTACTGATCCATAAATAGCCCAGATTAAAAACGACACCGGTAACGGCTGCTTGTGATATATTCAGCGGTACACGTACGAAGTTTCCGATTGTTTTATCAAACCGGCATATTCCGTTATCGGTTCCTACCCATAATTGTTGTTTGTCATCCAGGCAGAGACTATTTATCTGGTTGGTCGATAAGGTGTTTTTATCATCAGGGTTTAATGTATATTGTTCCCATTTTTCTGTTTTCGGGTTAAAGCAAAAGAGTCCTTTACCCAGTGTGGCAAACCATATATTGTCGTCTGAATCCTGCAATATACAACTGGTAGTTGTTCCTGTTTCTTTGACTTTATTGAAACCATCGTTTGGGCGGTCATAACGCAGGATGCTCTGCATGGTTCCCACCCAGATATTGTTTTGTTTGTCTTTATAGATAGAATACACACTGCTCATATCCGAGGGAATCTTATCGGTTGAGTCGGCGAAATATTGGGAGAATTTACCGGTTCGGGTATTTAGTATATTCAGATTACCGGAATAGGTTCCGATCCATAAATTCTCATTATCCAGGAATAAGGCGTGGATATTATGGTAGGATAGACTGTTACGGTTCGGATCCGGCTGATAATTCGTGAATTTTTTGTTTTGCGTATTAAAATAACTCAGGCCGCCATCGTCTGAACCGATCCAGATATTACCGGATGGATCTTCACAAAAACAACTGATAATATTTCCACCGACAGAATTACTATAATCCGAATGGGTATATCCGTTGATCATTCCTTTCATCGGAGCGGCATAGTTGACACCGCCATGATAAGTACCGACCCAAACACCTCCTTCCCTGTCTTTATAGATGGGATAGATAAATTTATTGGAAAGGCTACTGTTTTTTAATTCGGTGGCAGTCATTACTTCTGCTTTCTTCGTCTTTGTATCAAAATAAGCAAGCCCGTCGTCGGAGCCAACTAATAAAATACCCGGTTGATATTCGGTGATATAGTGAACGTGAGAGATTCCGTTCGGTGTTCCCGGAACCAGGAATGATTCTATTTTTAATGTCTTTTTGTTTAGCTGACAAATGCCATGATTCCAGGTTCCTATCCATAGATTATCTTCGTCTCCGTCTTCAATGGCATAGATCCGCAAGTCGCAAGACTCTCCGTTCATCTTCGCTATCTGGTATGTGATGAACTGATCGTTTTCCGGGTCATAGCGATTTATGGTTCCTTTGTTTTGTTGGGAAGCAACCCATATCGAACCTTGACTATCGATGTGTAAATATAATATTGTGTTTGAAATCAGTGAATTGCTTTTATCCGATATGGATTCATATTGTTTTAGTTGCTGTGTTTGTTTGTTGAAGCAGAAAACACCTTGACTTAATGTTGCAAACCAGATATTTCCGTTGGGGGCTTCAGCAATAGCTGTTATGTTACTCTTGATTTTTGTCCCATTGTCTGTCTGAATAGCAAAGTATCTGAATTGTTCCAGTTCCGGATTGTAGATATAGACGCCTTCATCTGTTCCTATCCAAAATATTTTTTTGGAATCTTCTAATAATGAATATATATAGTTATTGCCAATAGAAGTAGAGTCGCCTATTATATTCTTAAAAACTTTCACATGATAACCGTCAAATCTGTTTAATCCGTTTTCCGTGCCAAACCACATAAATCCCCGACTATCCTGAATGATACTGCGGACTGTATTGGAAGATAATCCGTTTTCAACTTCATAATGAATGAACTTGAATTGTTCCGCATAAATCCATTGGTAGGATAATAGGAATACTATAATAATCTTAATGTATCGGACAATAGATAGTGCTCTCATGTTATTTTGAAGATACAGTATTGAATACAAAGGTAGAAAATATATAGAATATCTTAGTGGTGCAGGTAAAAAATACACTATTTCTAAATGGGGATTAAATGCATTGCCTGATTTGAAGGTTTCATATAGTGTAAATTATAGATGGTTATAGGTTATTCTATTTGCCGAAATAAATTGAGACAAAATGTTTTCTAATCCATTATATTTGTGTTAATATGTCTGTTTTTTTGATGGATAGATAACGCTCGAATATTTCAGAATAATGCTTTTGGAGTATTTATTGTTACAATAATTAACAGATATCCCCGTAAATCATTTTCAGAAACTCGTTTTAAAGAAATTATCACTTCGTTTAAAACGAATTTTTTTTTGTTTTAAACGAAGTGGTGGTTTGTTTAAGGTGGAAAAAATGTTAAAACATATTATAAATGAAATGGCCTGACACTTTTTAGAGCTCGAATTGTGTGTTTTTTAGCAGCTTTTGTCTTTGGGTTATCTGTAAAAATGGATGAAATTAAAATGTCATAAACAATATGAATATTGATTTTGAGAAATAAACGGATGTAATAAGCAGAAAAAAATATCTATCTGTTGTATTGTCCAGGTTATAAAATACTCTTTTGATAATACTAAACCTCCGGAGAATCTCGTAAAATCCATCCATTCCGGTCTTCCCCTCGTACAGCCAAACCAGAGATAGGATGAAATAGCATTTTGACACATTGGACTTTCAATCATATGATAGTTTGTAATTTTTGTTATGGAATCTCTATGGTAAAATATAAATTTTGTCTATATAAATAGAAAAATAGTATGGTTGTATTGTTTAATGTATTGAATGTCAATGATTGTTTGATTTATTTGGAAAAGTCTGTTTTGGACTATTTTTTGCCTGAATTGTTTAATTCTTTCATAATAAATATTACATTCTCTTTTCCTTTGTATGTAACAAACGGGTTATAAATCTAATAATCTATTAGTATGAAAAAAGTAAAAGAAAACAAATTGGAAAATTTGTATCCTTTGTTTCCTGTAGAAAGCTCGAGCTGCTTTAACAAGAACAAAGCGAAGCTGGTGGTAATGGGATTGCTTGGCCTATCACCGGTATTTTTTGTAGCGCACGCTACCGCATCTGATGTGTCACATCAGATGAATAATGGTATACAAGTTGTGGAAAACTTGCAACAAGAAAAGAAAGTAACCGGTACAGTAAACGATCAGCAAGGTATTTCGGTGCCGGGTGCCGCTGTACAGGTTAAGGGCACAACGATCGGTACAGTGACCGATATAGATGGTAATTTTGAACTGGAGGTGCCATCAGGGGCAGTTTTGGTAATCTCTTATATAGGTATGCAATCTCAGGAAATAGTGGTTGGTAACAAGACTGTATTTAATATAGTTTTGACGGAAAATAATATCGGATTGGATGAAGTAGTCGTAGTTGGTTACGGTACACAAAAAAAAGCTACTTTGACCGGATCTATCTCTTCTGTAGGAGGTGATGAACTGAAAAAAATAGCAGCAGTCAACTTGAGTAATACATTAGCCGGTAAGACAGCCGGTGTAATTGCTAATACACGCTCGGGTGAACCCGGTGAAGATGGGGCTACGATACAGATTCGTGGTCAAGGTACGTTTGGTAGTACCAGTCCGTTAATTGTTGTGGATGGTATTGCTGACCGTAGTTTTAGCCGTTTGAATGCGGAAGATATTGAATCTATCTCTATTTTAAAGGACGCTTCTGCTGCCATCTATGGTGCACGTGCTGCTAATGGCGTTATTTTGGTGACAACAAAACGTGGTAAGGAAGGAAAGACAACTTTATCTTATAGTGGCCGTGTTGGTTTCTCACAACCTACGCGAGTTCCGGAAATGCTGAACTCATATCAGTATATGACTTATATTAATGAATACCAGACGGGACATGGATTAGAAACCACTTTTAAAGAAAATCAAATAAATTGGGCACAGAACGGTGAGAATCCTTATCAATATCCGAGTACAAACTGGTGGGATACGGTATCTAAAAATTGGGCAACACAAACAGAACACAGTGTATCGGTAAACGGAGGTAATGATAAGATTTCATTTTATACCTCTGCACAGTATATGTGGCAAGATGCTATTTATAAGAATGCAGCTCAGGATTATGGTCAATATCAGTTAACTTCTAATATTGATGCAAAGGTTGGTAAATATATTAAGGTCGGTTTGGATATCCAGGGACGTCAGGAAAAACGTACACGTGGTGTGTTCTCGACAAACTATTTATTTGACTTTTTGATGAAGTGTAAACCGATTTACGGAGCTTATTCTCCTGATGGTCAATATCCGTTGGTCGGTATGGAATATGCATCAACAAATCCGGCGGTAATGGTAACAAAAGATCCGGGTGAAACAAAATATACATACAATTATTTGAATGTGAAACCGACTATACGTGTTGATATGGATTTCATTACGAAAGGATTGTATTTTGAAGGATATGCAGCTATGGACTTTACGTTCCGTAATGGGAAAACACTTAATCATCCCTATGACGTATATAAATACGTATCTTCGGGACAAGAACAGGCCGGTATATGGGGAGAATATGAGAATCAGCGCGATCAAACTGGTGCAATTAGCGTCAATCAATGGTCTGACAATTCTACCCGTATAACATTGAATGCCCGTTTAGGATATAGCCATACATTCAATGAGGATCATAAAGTGGATGCTTTTGTCGCTTATGAACAAAGTAAATATGATTTTAGCAGTTTAGGAGCTTACCGTACAAATTTTCTTTCAACAGAGATTCCGGAAATCAATGCAGGTAGTGATGACCCGGAAGATCAGTCTAATAGCGGTTATTCCACAAAGACGGCCCGTCAGAATATTTTTGGACGTATTAATTATGGATACAAAGATAAATACCTGGCAGAAGTGACGCTGCGTTACGACGGATCTATGAATTTTGCGCCCGGCCATCGCTGGGGATTATTCCCTGGCTTCTCTGCAGGTTGGGTAATGTCTGAGGAATCATTTTGGGAAAATTTGAAACCGACAATCAATTTTTTCAAATTAAAAGGTTCTTGGGGAAAAATGGGTAATGATGATATCACAGCTTTCCAATATTTATCCCAGTATTTATTCAATGAAAGCAGCATACAGTTCGGCTCACAAAATAAAGGTATGTATCTGTCCCGTACTGCTAATCCATTGGTCACCTGGGAAACGGCTCGTACTACAAACGTAGGTTTCTCTTCTCAATTTTTGAATGGAAAGTTTAGTTTGGATGTAGATTATTTTATTTCAAAACGTAGTGATATTTTGATTACTCGTAATGCATCCATTCCTTTATATTCAGGATTAAAACTACCATCTGAAAATATTGGAAAGATGAATAATAAGGGTATTGAGTTCATTGCTTCTTATCAGGATCGGAATGATGAAATATCCTGGGGAGTGACTGGGAACTTTACGTTCGCAAAGAATAAGGTGGTTTATTCCGATGAAGCAACGAATAAAGTCGATTGGAGAAGAGTGACTGGTCATGCTTATGGTGGGTTGGAACTTTATAATGCAATAGGTATTTACCAAACTCAGGAACAGATTGATAATTCACCACATTTGGCTGGAACTCAGGTTGGAGATTTACAGTATGAAGACCTGAATGGAGATAAACAAATTACAGCAGATGACATGAAATATTATGACAATTATTCTGCTATTCCTAAGATTATTTATGGCTTCACTTTAAACGGAGGTTGGAAAGGATTGGATTTAAATGTATTCTTCCAGGGACAGGCTATGGCTCATCAATTGATTACACCGACTATGAATATGTTGACAGATTTTTATGAAGGGCGTTGGATTGCAACAAACAGTGCTGAAGAAAACGCAGCAGCTCGTTGGCCGCGTGCTTGTATCAATGACTCTGGTTATATGGATGATGTTAATGGAGTCTCTTCTACTTGGTGGTTAAGAAATTCCGCATTTCTTCGTTTGAAATCAGTTGAAATAGGATATACACTACCTAAGCATCTTTTGCAGACTATCGGTATTGAACGTGCCCGTGTTTATTTAAATGCCAATAATCTATTTACATTAGATCATATTAAGGTTTCTGACCCGGAAGCGGCAAGTTATTACAATGACGATGGTTATCTGGTTTCTTCCGGTGGTATTTTGGGATATCCGTTACAACGGACAATCAATTTTGGAGTGAATGTAACCTTTTAATTAATAAGAAATTATGAAGATGAAAAAAAATATATGTAGTGTAGCTTTATTAGGTGCACTGTTAGGGATATCTTCTTGTGACGTATTAGACGTTGCACCGACTGATTCATTTACGGATGAAGCAGTATGGAATGATTTGGCGTTAGCTGAGACATATTTGAACAATAGTTATACTGATATCGTAGCTGAAAACTCTTGTGGTAGCCGATTTGCAAGTTTGACAGACGAAGTACATCAAATGCATTCTTACTGGACAGAACATGCACTGGATGGAACATTGGGTACCGATTATCCGTATTTTGCAATCGGTTATGATACAAGTAAGTATCGGATGTGGGAGTTCTATTATTCCGCCATTAAAGATATAAATTATTTCATGGAGCATATTGATAATGTTCCTGCAGGCACAGAAGAATACGAAGAATGGAAAGATCAACTAAAAGGACAGGGATATTTCCTCCGTGCCTATTTCTATCACATGTTGTATAGTTTGTATGGGCGTGTAGTTTTGGTAACCAACACACATGACCTGGATTCTGAATTTACTGAAACACGTGCTGATTTGGATGATGTGGCTAACTATATTGTTTCACAGTGTGATAGTGCGGCTATGTTATTGCCCGCACTTTATAGTTCTGCAGACGATTTAGGACGTGCAACTAAAGGGGCGGCATTGGCATTGAAAGGGCGTACTTTGTTATATATGGCAAGTCCGTTGTTTGGAACTCCTTCTTCTGAAAAGTGGCAGAAGGCCGCTGATGCCAATAAAGCAGTGATTGATCTGGGTGTATACAACTTGAAATCAGTTTCCAGTTCAGATGATTATGCTGATTTATTTCTGGACCAGAATAATCCGGAAGTGATTTTTGAAAAATTGTATGATACACAATCAAAAGTTACTGAAACTAATAATTCGTTTCTTCACCAGTCTCCTTGTGGTACCGGTAGTGGTTTTGGCGGTTGGGGAACAATGCAGCCGACGCTGGAAATAGTCGATCGTTTTCAGTGCTCTGATGGTACAGAATATGAAATCGAAGCTGATAATGTATATCCGTGGAATAATCGGGATATTCGTTTGAAAGCTAATATTCTGGTCGATGGAGATAAGTGGGGATATGGTGCTGACAAGCGTGAAGTTGAATATTTTATGCCTGGTGAAAACGGTGTTGTTGCTGGTTTGGATAGCCGTGGAGGGCCTTCTTACTGGAATGCCACAATAACAGGCTTTAGTATGCGTAAATTTTTGGACCCTAATTTTGATACAAGTGGTACTTTATCGAATTCAACTCCCTGGTTTGTCTTTCGCTTAGCAGAGGTCTATCTAAATTATGCTGAATGTTTAATTGAACTGGGTAATAATGCAGAGGCTTTAAAGTATATCAATTTAGTACGTGAACGTGCTTTACAACCTGCTGCAACAGGTAAGGATATACGTGCTGAATATGAGTATGAACGTCAAATGGAGTTACTTTTTGAAGGACAACGTTGGTTTGATCTGCGTCGTTGGAAAAAACTGGAGGAAGTGTATTCACATCCCCGATACAGTATGACAATTTATAAATATGCAGATGGAACAAAGCGATATGTAAGAGATACTGAACCGATCCGTACAATGACTTTCAATGGTGAGAAAAATTATTGGATGCCGGTTATGCGTGAAGAACATGAAAAGGCTCCACTGATTGACTTACTTCCATACGAATAAACACAATATATAACTCTAAAGGCAGGAGGCGAAAAGCCCTTTTGCCTTTAGAATAAAGAAAACAGTAATGGGAATAATTAAATATTTCAAATACATCCCAGTTGCAGCTTTTATCTTATTAGCAGCCTGTTCATCGTGCAGTAAGGACGGTGATGATACTGATACCGGGAAAACGGGAAAGCTTCCTGAGGGTAAAGAACTCTATCGGCCTGAAGATTTTTCCGGACAAGACTGGTGGACAAATGATAACGACTATTCTTATAACCGGATGGCTTATACCGATAATTTAGTTATCTATTGGCAGAAAGGTTTTGGAGAAGGTCTGGCCAACCCTCCGGAATTGGAAGGAAAGTCAATGAAGGTGGATCTGGATAATTTGAAAGAGAAGTTGGAAACATTCTATACCTATTTTCGTGATGAACTGCAATTCGTGAAGCCGGGTTCCTTAAGTGAAAAATACCGGATGATGGTTATGATCATGTATTCACTGGAAGGAACAGCCTATGGAGGAACTTATGATAACAAAATCGGTGCATTTTGGGCGGCACCGAATCGTTTGCAGGATCAAAAACTGAATGCCGTGGCTCACGAACTTGGTCATAGCTTCCAATTACAGATCATTGCTGACGGACAAGGCGAGGCCTGGGGAGGAAACGGTATTTATGAAATGGCCTCCCAATGGATGCTCTGGCAGGTAAATCCAGATTGGATGAAAGATGAAAACTATCATTGGGTTGCTTTCAAAGAATTGACACACAAAGCATTTCTGCATGTCGATAATATCTATCATTCCCCTTATGTACTGGAATATTGGGGGGTAAAACATGGATTGCCGGTTATCGCAGAAATGTTCCGGCAAGGTTTGAAAGGGGAAGACCCCGTCATTACTTATAAAAGGATGCATGAAATGACCCAGGAACAGTTCAATGACGAAATGATGGATGCCTATTTACATCTGGTAAATCTTGACTACGACCGCGTTTATGATATCACCCGGCAATGGGCCAACTCGTTTGCTCCGTTTAAAGCAAACCTGAAAGATGATGGTAACGGCTGGTTGCAGGTTGTGAAGGAAGTGTGTCCTGAAAATTATGGATTCAATGCCATTAAATTGGAAGTTCCGGAAACGAACCAAACGGTTACAGTCGATTTCAAAGGTTTATCTGATGCAACTGGATATAATCTGGTTCATGCGGATAAAGCCGGATGGCGTTATGGTTTTGTCGGTGTTACGGCGGATGGAAAATCTGTTTTGGGTACTGTTGGGCGTGATGCGGAAGGGCAAGTTTCTTTTACAACTCCAACCGATACAAAACTATCCTATTTGTGGCTCGTTGTAATGGGAGCACCCACAGAACACTGGATGAATTCCTCGACGGAAAGTGATGCCCAATGGCCTTATAAAATAAAGGTTTCGGGTACTAATATCGAATAAAAGTATACGAATTACTTTTTTTACGGGGAGATACCTGAATTTTATCTCGCTTGTTATAAGGTATCTCCCTTTTATCTATATCTTAAACCTATGTATAGACTTATCAGCAGATAGATATGATGAAATTTTTTTTATTGGTAGCATGTTTACTGGCATTTTGGACTGAAACTTCTGCCCAGATGTTTTTTGGAGAAAAGAAACAAGTTGCGGATTCTGTGTTTAATTCATTAGCACAAACTCCGCCAATGGGGTGGAATAGCTGGAATAAGTTTGGTTGTAATGTCAGTGAAAGCCTGTTGAAGGAAATAGCGGATGCTATGGTGACATCGGGTATGAAAGATGCCGGTTATGAATATATTGTGATTGATGACTGTTGGCAGGTTGGACGTGATGAACAGGGAAATATCCAGGTCGATTCTGTACGTTTTCCAAGTGGTATGAAAGTATTAGCCGACTATATACATGGTAAAGGTCTTAAACTGGGAATCTATTCCTGTGCCGGTTCATATACTTGTCAGGGCCGGCCGGGAAGTCGTGGATACCAGTTTCAGGATGCACGCCAATATGCGGCATGGGGCGTCGATTATCTGAAATATGACTGGTGTTCGAATGAAGGACAAAAAGCCGAAGCTGCTTATCGTACGATGAGTGATGCTTTGAAAGCAAGTGGTCGCCCTATTGTATTCAGCATTTGCGAATGGGGTGAAAATGAACCCTGGACATGGGGGAAAGGTATTGGTCACCTCTGGCGTGTGACGGCTGATATACGCGACTGTTATCAATGTAAATTTGATTGGGGAGGTGTCGGAGTGCTGGACATTATCGATATTATGGCTGAATTATATCCGTATGCAGGGCCGGGACACTGGAATGATGCCGAAATGCTGGAAGTCGGTAACGGAGGTATGACACATGACGAAAACATCACCCATTTTTCCATGTGGTGCATGTTGGCAACTCCCTTGATGGCAGGTAATGATTTACGTAAAATGGATACCGAAACCCGTGAAATATTAACGAACAAAGAAGCTATTGCCGTTAACCAGGATTCGTTAGGGCAGCAGGCACGTCGTTTTATGGATATGGGAGAGAAAGAGATTTGGGCTAAACCGCTGGCTAACGGTGAATTGGCTGTTTGTTTTCTGAATCGTACCGAACAAGTCTGGAAACTGGATCATGACTGGAAACGGCAGACGATCTATTTTGCAAATGACGTGAATATACATAAACAGGAATATGTTGTACGTGATCTATGGCAACATAAAGATCTGGGAACGACTAAAGAACATACAAAATATGATATACCGGGCCATGGAGTATTGATGGTACGGCTTTCTCCAAAGAAATAATTAAAAAATGATCTGATATGAAAAACACTTTTTTGACTGTATGTCTTTGTCTATTAGGTATCTTCTGTGTAAATGCAGCAGAAAAACCGTTAATTTTATTATCTCCGGATGGAATATTGAAGGTGGAGATACGAACAGAAAACGGACTATTGGCCTATTCTGTTTACCGGGCAGACCAGTGTTTACTGAAAGACAGTAGATTGGGTATGCGATTGGAAGATGGAACCCAATGGGGGACCGATACACATATCCGTTCGCAGAAACGTAAAAATATTTCAGAAAAAATTGTATCGCCGCACTATCGGTTGCCTTCTTTTCAATCAGTCTGTAATGAATTAGATTTGAAGATGAAGGGGGATTATGGAATTCTATTCCGTGCTTATAATGAAGGTGTAGCCTATCGTTTTTATTCAGCGGGGAAGAAATCCATGATCATTCAGGGGGAATTGGCTGAGTTTAATTTTGATAAAGATTATACGACTTATATGGCCTATTCCACTGCTGCTAAAGGAAAAGATCCCTATGCCATGGCTTTTCAGAACTTGTATGTGAAGGCTCCATTAACCTCCTTCGATACGGAAAATGTAGCATTTCTTCCGGTAACAGTAGATTATGATAATGGAGTGAAACTGACAATAACAGAATCGGATCTGGAAGCCTATCCGGGTATGTTTATAAAAGGAGACGGCCAGACAACGTCATTGAAAGGCGAGTTTGCTCCGTATCCTTCCCGCATGGATTATCATCCGTGGCGACATATGAGTTATGTTGCCGAACGTAGTGATTACATTGCAAAATCAACCGGAACACGAAGTTTCCCCTGGCGTATTCTAGCCGTTTCGGAAAAAGATACTCAAATGCCGGTCAACAATATGGTTTATGCTTTGGCTTCTCCCAATCGTATCGGTGATTGCTCCTGGGTGAAAGGTGGTAAAGTGGCTTGGGATTGGTGGAATGACTGGGGGATTTCCGGTGTCGACTTCAAAGCCGGTATCAATATGGATACGTATAAGTATTATATCGATTTTGCTTCTGAAAACAATATAGAATTTATTGTTCTCGACGAAGGATGGTATGATCCGAAAGTAGGAGATATGTTGACAGTTATTCCCGATCTTGATTTGCCGGAACTTGTTCGTTATGCTAAAAGTAAACAGGTCGATATTATTTTGTGGACTGTATTTAATGTTCTCGATGAACAGCTGGAAGCCGCATGCAAGAAATATTCGGAAATGGGAATCAGTGGTTTCAAGGTCGACTTTCTCGATCGGGATGACCAGACAGCAGTAGAAATGGTTTACAGGATTGCTGAAGCAACTGCTAAATATAAGTTGTCGCTCGATTTGCATGGAATCTATAAACCGACAGGTCTTAACCGTACTTATCCGAACATTATCAATTTTGAAAGTGTGTTCGGTATGGAAGAAATGAAATGGAGTACAGTTGAAAAAGATATGATGCAATATGATGTGATAATGCCTTATATCCGTATGATGGCTGGCCCGGTCGATTATACTCCCGGAGCGATGAGGAATGCTTCTAAAAAAGATTTCAAAGATATTTACTATAACCCGATGAGCCAGGGTACACGTTGTCATCAGTTGGCAGCCTATGTCGTACACGACTCGCCATTGACAATGTTGGCTGATAACCCGACTATATATCGGAAAGAAAAAGAGTGTACCGATTTTATAGTCAGTATTCCTAATACCGGAGTGGAAGAAACTCGTATTCTCCAGGGCACGATGGGAGAATATATCGTATCGGCCCGTCGTGTGGGAACTGATTGGTACATTGGTGGAATGACAAACTGGGATTCGCGTGAAGTTACTTTGGATCTCTCTTTTCTTGGTAACGGTAACTATACAGCTACCATATTTAAAGATGGAGTGAACGCAGCCAAGCAGGCTACTGATTATAAAAAAGAAGTAAAAACAGTTACTTCACAAACTCAACTAAAACTGTCGATGGCGCCAGGAGGAGGTTTCGCTATTTCATTAAAACAACAACAATAGTGTAGGATTAGTCAAAAACAAAATATTTGCGTTATGCTGAAAGAATTATTATTTACATCGATCCCTATTATCGGTTTGTTTGCCTGTCAGTCTATTCCGGATAAATATACATCCACAGAGCCGATCGTAGAGGTCCCGTTTACTGAAGTACATCTGACAGATAATTTCTGGGCTCCCCGTATCGAAGTAAACCGGACTGTATCTATCCCGTCTGCATTCAAACAATGTGAGTTGAACGGACGTTTCGATAACTTTGCCCTTGCCGGCGGACTTATCAAAGGCGAACACAAAGGCGATTTTCCGTTCGATGATACTGATCCGTACAAGATCATTGAAGGAGCCTCTTATTCTCTGGCAGTTAAATATGATCCTCAATTGGATGCCTATCTGGATAGTGTCATCACACTGATTGGTGCCGCCCAGGAACCGGATGGCTATCTGACTACCTGCGTAACGAATAAATGTGAACGGCTGTCGCGTTGGTGGGGGAAGGAACGTTGGGAAAAACTAAACAGCCATGAACTCTATAACTGCGGTCACCTGTATGAAGCAGCCGTAGCTCATTATCGTGCTACCGGTAAACGTGCTTTACTGGATGTCGCTATAAAAAATGCGGATCTGGTTTGTCAGGTGTTCGGTCCGAATGAAGGGCAGAAGCGTGTTCCGTCAGGGCATCCTATTGTTGAAATGGGGCTGGCTAAAATGTATAAAGTGACAGGTGACCAGAAATATCTGGATATGGCCCGTTACTTTGTGGAAGAAGCAGGACGCGGTACAGACGGTCATCGATTAAATGCATATAGCCAGGATCACATGCCTATCCTGGAGCAGGAAGAGATTGTCGGTCATGCCGTACGTGCCGGTTATCTTTATTCCGGAGTGGCCGACGTTGCCGCTTTGACAAAAGACTCTGCTTATTTTAACGCTATCTGCCGTATCTGGAATAATATGGCAACCAAAAAACTTTATATAACCGGTGGAATCGGTTCGAGAGCACAAGGTGAAGGTTTCGGACCGGAATATGAATTACATAATCACAGTGCTTATTGCGAAACATGTGCTTCTATCGCCAATGTATATTGGAATCAACGTATGTTCCTGGCAACCGGTGATGCTAAATATGTGGATGTACTGGAACGTGCTCTATATAACGGTGTAATCTCCGGTGTTTCTTTGAGTGGAGATAAATTCTTCTATGACAATCCGCTGGAATCGATGGGACAGCATGAACGTGCTCCTTGGTTCGGATGCGCCTGCTGTCCGGGTAATGTAACCCGTTTTATGGCCTCTGTTCCGATGTATATGTATGCCACTCAGGAAAATAGCATTTTTGTGAATCTGTACATCGGTAGCAACAGTAAAGTGAAACTGGGTGAAAATGAAGTTGAATTGGATCAGGAAACTGAATATCCATGGGATGGAACGGTTAAATTAACAGTTACACCGCAAACTGCTGCTAATTTCGCATTAAAACTGCGTATACCGGGTTGGGCTGAAAATGAACCTGTTACCGGAAGCGACTTGTATACTTTTACATCCAAAGAATCGGATAAATATCAGGTGAAAGTGAATGGTAAGGCTGTTAAAAGCAAAGCGTATGACGGCTATGTTTCTCTCGAACGCCAGTGGAATGCCGGTGATGTAGTAGAAATATCTCTGCCGATGGATGTTCGCCGTGTCAAAGCACATGAGAAAGTGAAAGCAGACGAAGGTTTGTTGGCTATCGAACGTGGTCCGGTCGTTTATTGCCTCGAAGGAGTGGATCAGTCAGACCACCATGTCTTCAATAAGTATCTTCCGGAAAATGCCTCTCTGTCTTATACATTTGAAAAGGACAAATTGAACGGTATCGTAGAATTGGAAGGTACAGCCAAAGAGTTGAATCGTAATGACGACGGTACTATCGAAGAAAAAGACGTACCGGTGAAACTAATCCCTTATTCAACTTGGAACAATCGCGGTAATGCAGAGATGGCTGTCTGGATACCGGCGTCTGCCGATTATGCAAAACCGACTCCGGAACCAAGCATCGCCTCCCGTGCCCAGTCATTTACCATTGTCAGTGCACCGATCCAGAAGGATGGTCTGCCTATCGAACGTCGTGAGTATTGTTATGGTGTAAACGATCAGTGGGATCCGAAGAGCTCGGACGATATGTCGAAACCCTATCATTATTTCTGGTTGAAGACAGGTTCGGAAGAAGCTATCGAATATGTATTCAATCAGCCTGAAACAGTAAAGAATGTAGAAGTCTACTGGCTTGAATTCGATCATTACGACGGTAACTATCGCGTTCCGGCTAACTGGAAAGTGCAATATAAGGAAGGAAACACCTGGAAAGACGTGAAGGCTAAAGGTGAATACGGTTGTAAGAAAGATTGTTACAATTCGGTCGACTTCGAACCCGTCACAACTTCCGGTCTGAAACTTGTAATCAACTTACAGAAAGGTGAATCGGGCGGTGTGATCGAATGGAAAGTTAACTAAAACATCATAGACTGTTATACACACACTTTTTGTAGATTAAGTATTTGATTTGAGAACAATGCAGGCTTGACGTGAGGTCAGTGCCTGCATTGAAAGTTTAAATGTCTGTTATACAACATACCATTTCAGATACAAAGTTAATTGTATGGTGTTAATTTTACACCACGATAGAATAAGTATGAAAACATACACTTAATAACTAATAACATGAAAAGTATCCTGGTAATAACACTAGCCGGCTTATGTCTGGCAGGAAGTGCACAAACACATGACGGGGGATATCCGATCACTCCTGTTCCGTTCACTTCCGTGAAAGTAACCGACAGCTTTTGGGGACAACGTCTGAAAGCCAGTCGTGAAGTGACAATACCTTTAGCATTCAGTAAATGTGAAGAAACCGGCCGTTATGATAACTTCTATAAAGCGGCTCATCCCAGTAGCGAGTATAAGGTCGGTGGCCTGGCTTTTGACGATACGGATGTTTATAAGACCATTGAAGGTGCCAGTTACTCCATGCAAACTTATCCGGACAAAAAGTTGGCCAAATATATCGACAGTGTATTGACGGTAGTTGCAGCCGCTCAGGAACCCGACGGATATTTATATACCTCTCGTACTATGAACCCCGAGCATCCGCATGAATGGGCCGGTAGTAAACGCTGGGAAAAAGTGGAAGACCTGAGCCATGAATTTTATAATCTGGGACACATGATCGAGGGTGCTATCGCCCATTATCAGGCTACCGGAAAAAAGAACTTCCTTAACATCGCCATCAAGTATGCCGATTGCGTGGAACGGGAAATAGGGGATAAGCCCGGACAGCTCGTTCGCGTTCCCGGCCATCAGATCGCAGAGATGGCACTGGCTAAATTATATCTGGTGACGGGACAACAGAAATATCTCGATCTGGCTAAATTCTTCCTCGATAAACGTGGATATACTACCCGTACCGATGCTTATAGTCAGGCTCATAAGCCTGTTTTGGAACAGGATGAGGCAGTCGGCCATGCCGTTCGTGCTGCCTATATGTATTCAGGGATGGCAGATGTTGCCGCGTTGACCGGTGATACCGGATATGTACATGCCATTGACAAGATATGGGATAATGTAGTAACCAAGAAATTGTATGTTACCGGAGGTATCGGTGCTACCAGCCACGGTGAAGCATTCGGTGAAAATTATGAGTTGCCTAATATGTCTGCCTATTGCGAGACCTGTGCAGCGATCGGTAACGTGTATTGGAACTATCGTCTCTTCCTCCTTCACGGCGAATCTAAATATTACGATGTATTGGAACGCTCCTTGTATAACGGATTGATCTCCGGAGTATCTTTGGATGGAGGCGGTTTTTTCTATCCGAACCCGCTGGAATCTATCGGTCAGCATCAGCGTCAGCCCTGGTTTGGATGTGCCTGCTGTCCGTCTAATATCTGCCGTTTTATTCCTTCTTTACCCGGATATGTTTATGCCGTACACAATAAGGATGTATATGTCAATCTGTTTATGAGTAACACATCTGAGCTGAATGTAGAAGGAAAGAAAGTGACCTTGGCCCAGACTACCGAATATCCCTGGAACGGCGATATCCGCGTATCCGTTTCTCCGAAAGGAAAACAAAACTTCACCTTAAAGATTCGTATACCGGGCTGGGTACAGGGTGAAGTCGTTCCGAGCAATCTATATTCATTTACTGATAATAAGCAGTTGAATTATTCTGTAAAAGTGAATGGAGAAACATTCAGAAGTAATCTCGATAAGGGTTATTTTGCTATAAACCGTCTGTGGAAAAAAGGGGATGTCGTAGAAGTTCATTTCGATATGGAACCGCGTACCGTAAAAGCCAACTCGAAAGTAGAAGCCGACCGGGGAAAGATCTCTGTTGAACGTGGTCCGCTCGTTTATTGTGCCGAATGGCCTGATAACGACTTCAGTGTACTGAGCGTATTTATGAATCGTAAACCGGAATTCACGGTAGAACGTAAACCGGAACTTCTGTATGGTATCGACGAACTGAAAACACAAGCACAAACGTTGGGGTACGATGAAAACGGTCGCCTGGTTACCAAAGATGTCACCCTGACCATGATCCCTTATTATGCCTGGGCACATCGCGGTACCGGTGAAATGTCCGTTTGGTTGCCGCAGGATGTAAGTGCAACCCGCCCGGTAATGCCTCCGACGATCGCTTCAAAAGCAAAAATCACAGCCTCTCATATGGTAAAATCGATTTCTGCTATTAATGACGGTCTGACCCCGAAGGATGAAAACGACCGTACTGTCCCTTATTATCATTGGTGGCCTCAGGAAGGTACTACCGAATGGATCGCATACGAGTTTGAACAACCGCAGGAAGTCTCTTCCACTACTGTTTATTGGTATGATGATGCCCCCTGGGGAGGTTGCCGTATCCCACAAAGCTGGAAAATTTATTATAAAGATGCTTCCGGTAACTGGCAACCCGTAGAAAACTCCACTCAATATGGAGTAGCCAAGGGAGATCCTAATACAGTCCGTTTTACACCGGTAAAAACTTCAGCAGTTAAACTGGAAGTGGTACAACCGGAGAAAAACTCTGCAGGCCTTTTTGAATGGACTATAGAATAGTTTGGATTTTTTATATGTAGTAGATAATGAAAAGATTAGTATTGCTAGTAGCTCTGGGTACCGGATTATTTGCCGGTGCCCTCAGGGCTCAAGGCACGGCAGACGACTATGCCCGTGCCTTTTCTTTACCTGAGAAGTTTAAAGATGCTGTTCCTTATTCGAACATGAATCCTCGCTGGATAGGCGACTCTCATCGTTTCTGGTATGTACGCAACACCCCGGAAGGTGAAAAGTACGTGATTGTCGATGCTGATAAAAAAACACGTATTGCCATGCCCGACACCATGAAGCAACGCCTGCTCACGGAAAATACCCGCCATTGGCCTAACCGCTACTGGGCGGAAACGGATGAGGAACGTACAGGCGATTCCATCCCTTCTCCGGATGGAAAAAGGATTGCTTTCGTTAAAAATAGCAATGTCTATGTAAAGGAAGTAGCCACCGGACAGGAAAAAGCCCTGAGCCTGGATGGTGCTCCCGGTGAGTATTACTCTGCCTATATCAGTTGGTCGCCCGACTCCCGGAAAGTGGCTTCTATGAAGATCCGTCCGGCAGAAAAGAGATATATTTATTTCGTAGAGTCATCACCGAAAGACCAGTTACAACCCAAACTGCATAAACGGGAATATGCCAAACCCGGTGATGCCCTTCCTTTCCGTGTTCCCCATATTTTTAATGTGGAGACAGGAGAGGTGAAAGCACCGTCGACTGAACTCTTTGCCTCCCAGTTCGATGTACACGGACTGGATTGGCATAAGGACAGCCGGTCACTTCTTTTTGAATATAATCAGCGCGGGCATCAGGTTTACCGGGTATTGGAACTTTCTGCCGAAACAGGTAAAGTTCGCCCTATCGTAGAAGAAACAAGCAACACCTTTGTCAATTACACCCGTTATTTCCGCAAAGACTTGGCTAACGGGAATGAACTGATCTGGATGAGCGAGCGCGATAACTGGAACCATCTTTATCTGATAGACCGCCAAACAGGACAGGTAAAACAACAGATCACCAAAGGCGAATGGTATGTGCGTAATGTGGTTGAGGTGGATGAAACAAACCGCGTGATCTATTTTGCCGCCAGTGGAATGGTGAAAGATGAAGACCCTTACCTGGTACGCTACTACCGTATCAATATGGACGGTACCGGCCTTACTTGTCTGACTCCGGAAGAAGGCACTCATACAGCCTGGTTTTCGGCTGATAATAAGTTCCTGGTCGATACCTGGTCGAAGGTCGACAAGGCTCCTAAATCTGTTTTGCGCAGTGCCAAAGATGGAAAGGTGGTCATGCCGCTTGAAGAATCCGATCTGACAGAATTAAAGAAACGCGGATGGATTGCTCCTGAGCCTTTCGTAGCTAAAGGACGCGATAACGAAACGGATATATGGGGTGTCATTTTCCGTCCGACCAATTTCGATCCGTCTAAGAAATATCCGGTACTCGAATATATTTATGCCGGCCCCGGAAGTGCCTATACACCGAAGGAATTCCGGTCATTCTACTGGTTCCATCAGCAAATCGCCGAATTAGGCTTTATCGTTGTCCAGTGCGACGGGATGGGAACATCTTTCCGTAGTAAAGCCTTTGAAAGTATTATCTATAAGAATCTGAAAGATGCAGGTTTCCCGGATCGTATTGCCTGGATGAAAGCGGCAGCACAAAAATATCCTTATATGGATATCGATAAGGTAGGTGTGTTCGGTGGTTCGGCCGGAGGTCAGGAAGCAATGGCTGCTGTACTTTTCCATCCTGAGTTCTATAAGGCTGCTTATGCCGGATGTGGCTGTCACGACAACCGGATGGATAAGATCTGGTGGAACGAGCAGTGGATGGGATATCCGGTCGATAGCAGTTATGTGGCTTGTAGTAATGTGGAAAATGCCCATTTATTGACGCGGCCATTGATGCTGATGGTCGGTGAGATGGATGATAATGTAGATCCGGCTACAACCATGCAGGTTGTCAATGCCCTTATAAAAGCAAAGAAAGAATTTGAACTGGTAGTCGTACCGGGAAGCAACCATACGCTGGGAGGTGAATATGGAGACCGGAAACGTTTGGATTTCTTTGTAAAACATTTACTGGGAGTAACTCCTCCCGACTGGAATAACTGGTCCCCAGTAAAGAATGAAAAATAAGTAATTGCCTGATAAGTAAAAGGCCGGAAAATAACTTCCGGCCTTTTTTGATCGCTTAACATATTAAATATAGGTTCTCTGAACTTTATCAATTCAGTTTGAATCGTAACCCTAATTTCACACCGAACGACATCACTTTCACCTTATCGGTTACATTCGAATTCAGCATGCCGTTGTAAGGAATACCTTGTCCGACGATCTTATTTCCTTCGGGATGATAAGATGCAGGAGAGGAGAGTAAACCCTGGTCTTTTTTCTTCTTCATGTTGGTAAAACCATAGTCGATATAGCCACCCAATAGCAAGTCGATATCTTTGTCTTCGTTCAATGATATCAGGAAACCTAATTCAGCTGTTCCTGCTACGCCTAACTTCAGTTTGTTCTTGCCGCTCCAGTCGAGTTGGCTGCCCGGATCATTGATCGTGCCGAATCCATGATGAGGCACGGGCGATTCGGAAGGAGAACCTACATCAGACGGAATATGCGGGTAATATCCCGACACATTCAGTTCACTGGCCGTGTTATCCTGTACTTTGTATTTTGTCTGGACAGGGAGTTGAAGTTTAACACCCAGCCCGGCATACATTCCCCAGTTTTCTTCTTCGCCGAAACGCGTTTGGTACATTGCCATCAAAGGTATATCCAGAAGAAAAGCTGTTTGCTTTTCTTCCAGGCCTTTCAGTCGGGCACGCAGTTCGAACTCACGCGGGTGACCGGAGAAGTCGTCGTCATCTATCATGTTACCCAGCTTCATATACTTGTCGTCCGACATATCTCCTCTTAGCCTGCCTACGGTTGCATAACGGGAGATACCTACGCCGGTAGCAACCCCCCAGTGGGGATTGAAAAAGTAACTGTAACGGATATCGACTTCATAACCGAGTTTATTGTCGCGGTTGCCTTTTTCCTGAAAGCCCTCGATTTGATAATTCAGATCATAGCGTAAGGAAGAGGAACCCACACCGCCGGAGACGGTGAGGTAGGACGTTTTAGTCTTTGTTGTATCGCGTTGTTCTTCACGATATTCACGCTGCTGCTGACGCTGTTGCTGCTGGTTGTTGTTATACTGGCTACGTTCTCTGCCCCCCGTTCCCTGCTGAGCGGAAACGGTGCTGACCAGGCAGCCGGTGGCAAGTAATAAAACCGTTTTTCTTATATTGGAAATCATCTTGATCATATTCAGGTTCTTTTATTTGATAATAATTTTGTGAGTTGTTGTTCTTCCGGATTCTGTCGTAACCTTGACGATATAGCTTCCTGAAGCCATATCGGTAGACAGGGTAGTTTCCCATGTCTTCATCTCCAGTCTGTTTACGATCTGTCCGTTCAGGTTGTATACCTCTACGACAGCCGATTCAGGAGTTTCATCCGGTGCTCCTGTCTGGATCGTGATCGGTGTGTTCTTGTTGACCATCGTCGGATAAACACGGGTACTCTGGAACTGTGTCAGTGTCTCGAATGTGATCGGACAGCTTACCACATAGGTATCATCGGCACGATATGCCTGTATGAAGTAGGTACCCAGCAATCCTTCCGGTACGGAATAATAGATAGAAGTACCGTTTTTGTCGATCTTCTGTCCATCCTTATACCACTGGAAGCGTACAAACTCGTTATCCTGATTGGTGATGTATAGAAACTCGTTCCATTTCACCAGGATACGCAAACCATTCTTGCTAACCGTTACCGTGCGGCTGCTCTCCATTCCGCAGTCACCGTATACGTCTACATAATAGATCCCTTCCTTTTCCGGAGTCAATGCTGCCGTGTAGCTGTCAGAAGTCGCACCTGGTATAGCCTCCTCGTTGAAGAACCACTGGTAGCTCAGGTTAATACCGATAGCTTCGACCGATAATGTGAAGGCGTCGCCATCACAGACATTTATCGATTGAGGCTGGCGGGTAATCATAGTCGTTTGCAATACTTCGATCTCAAACGGATGAAGTTCTACCAGCCCCGGATCGCTCTTCTTACGTACATACACATTTCCTGTATAGATCCCTTTTGCAATGATACTACTAACAGGAACTGTAAGGTAATTCGGAGTTACGTCTCTATATTCGGTATCCTTGAAGCCGGCATTGAGGGCTTCATCGGAAAAGCGTACAGAGTATTCGAGGATATTGTCCGGGTCGAGTAATTGAACAGGTATTCTGAATTCACCTTCTACGCTACAATAAGGAGCGATTTTACCCAGGCCGATCAGTCCTCCGTCGCGGATGATGATCGTGTGGATGTATGCCGGTTCGGTATAATATTGTTCTGTTGCGATACTTTCACCGTTGTAGAGTGTCAGCTTGTAAACATTGTAGACGTAGGTGCCTACCAGTGTATGCGCTTCACCTTTATTGAAGGTATAACGTTCGGTACGGGCAACAGTCTCTTCCAGAGGATAATGATAGTCTGCAGGTGTGGCTGTATATTCAATCTCCCAACGGTCATAAGTAACGTTGTTGAAACCAACCGGGCGAATCTGTACGTATACCGGTGTGCCTTTATTCACGGCTGTTGTAGTCAGATTGTCCACATCCCGGAAGTCTTCAAGCTTATTGGAAGCAGTAGATACCGACCATTGCAGAGCACCTCCCGGTCCCGGACCTGGACCTTCTCCGTCACAAATAACAATGGTATGTCTATACGGAGAGTTATTATAGTCGTATGTTTCAACGATCTGGTTGCCATACAAATCGTACAATGTTAACTTGGTTACTGTATAGATATACGTACCTTTTTCAGTATGTGCTTCTTTATTATTGAAACTGTGACGTTCTGTCTTCAGTGTCGGATTCATGCCATAGTAATGTTCCACAGGCGTTACGGCATATTCGACATCCCAGCGTTCGAAGGTGATACCGTCATATCCGACTGGACGGATCTGTACAAAGACAGGAGTACCGTAATTCACGGAAGTTGTCGTCTGGTCGTCCACATCCTTGAAATAAGGTAGTTCGTGCGTAATGGTGGATACCGACCATTGCAGGACTGGGTCTTTTACAACCGGTTCGGACAAAATAATCACTTTATGCGTACAGGAGGCATTACGATAAATATAAGAGGTAACCTCTAATCCGTTTTTATACAATATCAGCCTGGTTACATTATAATAATAGGTACCTTCCAATGTATGGGCTTCTCCTTTGTTAAAATCGTAGCGTACTGTTTTACCTATGGCTTCGTCCATCGGATAGTGATAACTGTCAGGTGTTGCTGCATATTCAATCGACCAGGTATCGAAGTCTATATGATCGAGTTCAATCGGACGAATCTGTACATAGACAGGAGTTCCCACCATAACAGTTGTTGTGGAGTTGTTTTCCACATCGTTGAATTCATAGATTTCCGGAGTCGTCTTAGATACCGACCATTGTAATTTCAGTGTGGAGCTAGATTCCCACTGGGCATAAAGGTCGATATTTTCAGTAATGGTGAAGGATGCTCCGGGCTGATAAGCTGTACCGGTTCCATCGGCATTAGTTGTCCATTTAATAAAGATGTGGTTCGGACGTTGCGGTAGACCGGTAGCCGGATAAGTGGCAGTTATTACTTTACCTTCGTCATAAGTTTGTTTATACGTTTTATCCGGATCGAAATTAGAATGATAGGTTACCTCTAAAGCATCTTCTTTCCATAACGCTTTATATTTTTTATTTTCCGTTATGACAGCCGAACTTACCCAGTCCTTCTCTTCTGCATCGTCTGTTACCCACTTGTGGAACTGTTTTCCGTCGGGATGAACAAGCTTGTCTGCAGCAGTGGTAGGACTGCTAACTTTGCCCCCGTGATTGGTCACTTTATAATAATAGGTCGTTTTACCGTCTTCCAGATTATAGTAATCGGTACCAACGTAATTGTTCTCTCCTAAATCTTTCCAGTTTCCGCCGTTAGCATTGAAGCGAACCCAAAGAATTTCGATAGAACCGGAATCGGAAAAATCGTCATTAGCAGTAATACGTGTGTTGTCATTTTGGTCTTTATTTAACAGATCGCTTAAAGTTGAGTTATCGACAGTATCGTCTGCGAGGCCACTAGGTAGTATATCTACCAGGCTTTTATCATTCGGTAAGATCGGGATTGTTCTAATAACACTATAAAGATTCTCATTTGTTCCGTCCCATCGTGGGTCTCCTGCCTTTTTATTACCATAGGCGATTGGCTTCGGATCGGCTAATCCGAAAATATTAACCAGGGGTTCTCCGATGATATTTCTCCCTGTTTTAGATGTCCATGAAGCGGATGTAATAGCTGGATATATATCAGGATATCCACCGGAATAACTATACGTACTTTCATTTCCACTGATAATGTTGTTTCTTAAGGTAGCCTTTCCACTGCCATATACGGAAATACCTCCTCCGGCATTTCCGGAAGTGGCTGTTCCTTTTAGCGCTATATTTTTAATAACTGTATTATTTTCGAATATAACTGTAGCTTTTGTATCGACTTCTATGGCTCCACCTCCGTCAAAACCATCAGCTGTATATGTCCCTTTGCGTTGATCACCTCTTGCTGTATTTCCGTAAAATGTATTATTTCTCACCTCAGCATTGACCAGATATTGTCCGACAAATGCGATTGCTCCTCCTTCATCAAAGGCACTGTTTCCTGTAAATGTACTGTTTGATATATTGATCTTAGGTCTGTTCGGATAACTGCCTCCGGCGTTATGATGGTAAAAATAGATTGCACCTCCGTCTGCAGTATTTCCAAGTTCACCAAACGAATCAATTTCATTCTCAACAAATTCACAATTTTCGACAATGAATTTTTCAGGATAAGCATCCTTCACCGCGATAGCACCACCTCCTGCTGCACCATCTTTAACAGCTGTACAGTTCGTATTCTTGTAGAACCGGCTGTTTTTAAATGAAATGATCTCTGCAACGTTGACTGTAATGTAAATGACACCGGACGGATTTGCCCAGGAGCCTCTGGCGAAATTGTAAGCAAATGTACAATCCTCTATCTCATAAGATGTAGATCCTCTGGTATAAATAGCAGATGCCCCGCCATATACATCTGTTACTCCCAGTGAGATGAATGACGACTCTTTGACCATCACTTTTTTAGCAGTAACACTTAAACCACACGATACGGGTCTCATTTTGGATAGGAGACAGTTTTCGACTTTCAAATATCCGGAGAAACCTCCTGTTATTCCACCGCCGATTTTAGAAGCATTCGGACTCCAGTCTTTTGGAAACTCCCCATTGATCAGGTCCGTATCTTCCACTAATCCGGTGAGGATTATATTTTGAATGGTCAGTGTGCCTTCCCCTGATCCGCCGATACTGAAATGATCTTTACCGACTGCTGCTTTCAGTGTTAAATTTGCTCCGTCTACCGTTATCTTTGCCGATGAATTTATTATTAAACTTATGGCAGAAGCCTGGCTGTTAAAATCAGTGACGAAAGCGTCTGTCAGCGTAAACTTACTATCTGTGGATGCTGCACTGACCATAGTCTGTAATTCTGTAACTGAATTTACATTTGTGTTTGTTTGTGCTATGGTGGGCACTGCAGTCCATAATACTATCTGAAATAGTATGAATAAAATTTTTCTCATGTTCCTCTCTTTTGTTCAAATCTGCTTATAAGCAGATAAGTGAAGGGGTACCCCTTCACTTAGTTAATTCTAATAAAATAAAGTTTTATATAACTACCTTTTCCTTTACGGGGATAGGTATAACACGCTTATTGCGTGCAAACCGGAATTATCAATTCAGCTTGAACCGTAACCCTAGTTTTACACCGAACGACATCACTTTCACCTTATCGGTTACATTCGAATTCAACATGCCGTTGTAAGGAATACCTTGTCCAACGATCTTATTCCCTTCCGGATGATAAGAAGCAGGAGAGGAGAGTAATCCCTGGTCTTTTTTCTTTTTCATGTTGGTAAAACCGTAATCGATATAGCCACCCAATAGCAAGTCGATATCTTTGTCTTCGTTCAATGATATCAGGAAACCTAATTCAGCCGTTCCTGCTACGCCCAGCTTCAGTTTGTTCTTGCCGCTCCAGTCGAGTTGGCTACCTGGATCATTGATCGTGCCGAATCCATGGTGAGGTACCGGTGACTCGGAGGGAGAACCTACATCAGACGGGATATGTGGGTAATATCCCGATACATTCAGTTCACTGGCTGTGTTGCTCTGTACTTTGTATTTTGTCTGGACAGGGATTTGTAGTTTAACACCCAGCCCGGCATACATTCCCCAGTTTTCTTCTTCGCCGAAACGCGTTTGATACATTGCCATCAAAGGTATATCCAGAAGAAAAGCTGTTTGCTTTTCTTCCAGGCCTTTCAGTCGGGCACGCAGTTCGAACTCACGCGGGTGACCGGAGAAGTCATCGTCATCTATCATGTTGCCCAGCTTCATATATTTGTCGTCCGACATATCGCCTCTTAGCCTGCCTACGGTTGCATAACGGGAGATACCTACGCCGGTAGCAACGCCCCAGTGGGGATTGAAAAAGTAACTGTAACGGATATCGACTTCATAACCGAGTTTATTGTCGCGGTTACCTTTTTCCTGAAAGCCCTCGATTTGATAATTCAGATCATAGCGTAAGGAAGAGGAACCCACACCGCCGGAGATGGTGAGGTAGGACGTTTTAGTCTTTGTTGTATCGCGTTGTTCTTCACGATATTCACGCTGCTGCTGACGCTGTTGCTGCTGGTTGTTGTTATACTGGCTACGTTCTCTGCCCCCCGTTCCCTGCTGAGCGGAAACGGTGCTGACCAGGCAGCCGGTGGCAAGTAATAAAACTGTTTTTCTTATATTGGAAATCATCTTGATCATATTCAGGTTCTTTTATTTGATAATAATTTTGTGAGTTGTTGTTCTTCCGGATTCGGTCGTAACTTTGACGATATAGCTTCCTGAGGCCATATCGGTAGACAGGGTAGTTTCCCATGTCTTCATCTCCAGTCTGTTCACGATCTGTCCGTTCAGGTTGTATACCTCTACAACAGCCGATTCAGGAGTTTCATCCGGTGTTCCTGTCTGGATTGTGATCGGTGTGTTCTTGTTGACCATCGTCGGATAAACACGGGTACTCTGGAACTGTGTCAGTGTCTCGAATGTGATCGGACAGCTTACCACGTATGTATCATCGGCACGATATGCCTGTATGAAGTAGGTACCCAGCAATCCTTCCGGTACGGAATAATAGATAGAAGTTCCGTTTTTGTCGATCTTCTGTCCATCCTTATACCACTGGAAGCGTACAAATTCGTTATCCTGATTGGTGATGTAGAGGAATTCGTTCCATTTCACCAGGATACGCAATCCATTTTTGCTAACCGTCACCGTGCGGCTGCTCTCCATTCCGCAGTCACCGTATACGTCTACATAATAGATTCCTTCCTTATCCGGAGTCAATGCTGCCGTGTAGCTGTCGGAAGTCGCACCCGGTATAGCCTCTTCGTTGAAGAACCACTGGTAGCTCAGGTTAATACCGATAGCTTCGACCGATAACGTGAAGGCGTCGCCATCACAGACATTTATCGATTGAGGCTGGCGGGTGATCATAGTTGTCTGCATTACTTCGATCTCAAACGGATGAAGTTCTACCAGACCCGGATCGCTCTTCTTACGTACATACACATTTCCTGTATAGATACCTTTTGCAATGATATTATTAACAGGAACTGTAAGGTAATTCGGAGTTACGTCTCTGTATTCCGTATCCTTGAAGCCGGCATTGAGGGCTTCATCGGAGAAACGGACAGAGTATTCGAGGATATTGTCCGGGTCGAGCAATTGAACAGGTATTCTGAATTCACCTTCTACGCTACAATAAGGAGCGATTTTACCCAGGCCGATCAGTCCTCCGTCGCGGATGATGATCGTGTGGATATATGCCGGTTGGGTATAATATTGTTCTGTTGCGATACTTCCTCCGTTGTAGAGTGTCAGTTTGTTTACCGTATAAACATAGGTTCCGACTAACGTATGCGCTTCACCCTTGTTGAAGGTATAACGAACTGTTTTTGGAACCGCTTCTTCCAGCGGATAGTGATAACCGACAGGAGTAGCAGTGTATTCAATTTCCCAACTATCGTAGGTCACATTGTTGAAACCAACCGGACGGATCTGTACATATACCGGTGTTCCTTTGATAACAGCGGTTGTAGTCAGATTGTCCACATCCCGGAAGTCTTCAAGCTTATTGGAAGCGGTAGATACCGACCATTGTAACGATCCGCCTGGTCCCGGACCTGGGCCTTCACCGTCACCGATCACGATTGTATGTTTGTACGGAGAATCATTATAATCGTATGTTTCAATTATCTGGTTACCATACAGGTCATATAATGTCAGTTTGGTTACTGTATAAATATAAGTTCCCTTTTCAGTATGAGCTTCTTTGTTGTTGAAGCTATGACGTTCTGTCTTGATAATCGGATTCATTCCGTAATAATGCTCTACCGGAGTTACCGAGTATTCGATATCCCAACGTTCGAAAGTGACACCATCATATCCAACCGGACGAATCTGTACAAAGACAGGAGTACCGTAATTCACGGATGTCGTAGTCTGGTCGTTCACATCTTTAAAATAAGGCAACTCGTGGGTAACGGTGGAAACAGACCATTGCAATGCTGGGGTTTTTATTTCCGGCTTCGCTTGGATAACAACTGTGTGTGTGCAAGATGCATTGCGATAATTATAGTTGGCAACTTCTGTTCCATCCTTGTAGAGGATTAGCTTTGTTACATTATAATAATAAGTTCCAGGTAACGTGTGAGCTTCTCCTTTGTTGAAATCATAACGTACTGTTTTGGATATGGATTCACTCATAGGATTATGGAAATCTGCCGGAGTGGCTACATATTCAATCGCCCAGGTATCATAATCGATACTATTAAGATTTACCGGACGGATTTGTACATAGACCGGTGTTCCTTCCATTACCGTTGTAGTACTGTTAGTTTCTACATCGTTAAATTCATACAGTTCATTAGTCGTTTTAGATACCGACCATTGAAGTTTTTCCAAATCTCCCTCTACAATCAACGGATCACCCGGTTTAGGTGCTTTGAATTTACAATTGTAGAAACTTCCGTAATTGGAGTTTGTAACATTATTTCCATCATCTTCAATCGCATCATAGATCGAATATTCGTCGGAGAAATCGATATTGTGTAATCTTATATATTCCGGGTTGGTTGCCGGTAGATTAATCTTACTTCCATTGTACTTAATCAAACTACCTTCGGCTCGTTGGATGATCGGATCTTCTACGGAATTTACAGCAACAATGTTTGTTTGTTTTTGGCTGAAATAATTCGGAATAGTGAAACCGCCTACCTGATTATCCTTACTTATTAATTTAATAAGCTTAGGTTCCGGCAATGTACAACTATCTTTAGCAGCTCCGGCAAATAAGGTATTTAAGTTTTTAAACGGATCGCTCATTGAATTAAATACAAGATATGCTCCTGTCGACGCATCCATATATACAGGGTCATTGTTATAAGCAGAAGGAGATGCAACCGGAGGATTTGCTAGTTCTTTTGATACAATAACATCATAATATGAACTGCTATTGGCATTAGGCTTAGCACGGAGTTCCAGGTATTTATAATCATTAGGAAAAGATATTCCAGTACTACTGTATTTCCATAAGCGTATTTTTTTCCCTTCTGGCAGGTCTAATTTTCCGTCAAATACAATATTTCTACTTCCTGGATTTTTATTGGCATGAGAACTAGAACCTGTTATGGATATATAATATGCAAAGTCCCCTATGTTGTTTATTTTAAGATTTTTAAAATAATGTCCATCGCCTAGGTTTATATTAATAGGGGCGTAATTACGATATAATTGACCACTTTCTATTGTAAGATTTATGTAATATCTTTTATAATTAGGATTTCTATTATCGTCTGCAATTTTATCAAAACCTTCTACCAGATTTAAGACAGAGTGTGAACTCGAAGTACCATCTCCAATATTTCTGAATATGATATCTTTTAGAATAATATTGTCGAAAGAATTGATTGTAATAAAATAGTAGTTGTTTTTCTGATTGGATCCGGAATTGGTTGATCCATTATCTTGTTTGGTTACATGTCCCCAAAATGGCATATTTCCTCCGTCAAATACGATGTTTTCAACAACTGTATTCGCTAGAAATTTATATTTAATGTGACCTTTGTTTTTACTATATACACCATTCCAAAATGCATAATTGGGACCTATTATTGTCGCTTCTGATTCAATATTTTTATTACCTGTTCCAATAAGTTTTAATCCATCTTTATAAAATGAAGATTCTCCTGTGTTTTCTGTTGGTACATATATTCCTGAATCAAAAAAGATAGTATAGTTAGGTTGTAGAAGCTTAGATGGAATGCGGGCAGCATTTGCAATGTTTGAACCAAAGCCATAACTAGTCGCAGTTACTCGTTCAATAGTACAAGTATATCCTTGTCCATTATAAGTAACTGTATGTTCAGCACCATTTGTATATTGTTCGTCTTGAGTTATAAAATAATTTTGTGTTCCATTATAATTAATCGTAGGTTCGTTAACGGCTTTTCCAACTGTCACAGGAAATGTCGTATTATCCAGTTTTGCCCCAGCCGGTAGCGCAGGATTTTTGTCCGTCACCATTGTTCCGTCAAAAGTTACACCTGTAGATGCTTCAGTGGCTTCCGCTATTTCTGCAGCTTTAATAGCAACCTTGATTGTCTTGCCGTGATCTTCTTTTTTGAATGTATAATTCAATGTCGCACTTGTTTGACCGGCTATCTCTTGGCTACCGATATACCACTTGTAGGTATGTCCTGTAGAACCATTCGCTTTGAATTCTACGGTCAATGTGATTTGATCTCCTTCGTTTAGAATTCCACTTGGCATGCCTGTCAAGCTTGTAATAGTCGGTTTTCCGATCACTTTGATCGGTACCAGATTGCTGGATACTGTTCCGTCGAAACATTGCAATAATTTCCCATCATCTTTGTAAGATAGAGTAACACTGTTTAAAGTAATTTCTTTGCCGTCTAAAGTCCATTTGGTAGGAGTTCCTCCACTAGTACTGAAGTGGCTTCCCAAATTGACGTTGTTCCCCTCCGGTATTGAAGGTGAGCCGTTGGGGATAATTGATAATTGTGCAAAAAGTACCCCTGCTAGATGAAGTAGCAGTAATAAAATAAAGTTCTTTCGTATCATGTTAAAAAAATTAGTGGTATAGTAATTTATCTCAAATGTATATTAAACTTTTTTTGCGCACAAATGTTAAAGTAGTGATTAACGCAGATTATGAAATTTATTGTTTGGTAAATCCGATGTGATCGTAATGTAAACATAAATGATTGATATGTATACAAATAATCCAGGCTTGAAACTTCAAAGGCTATGTGAAATAATGCTACTTTGTGTCTAAAGAATAAACACTTTTGAAATTCTTGTATTATTTAATTTTTTTTAAAAAGAGGAATAAATACTCTTATTCTTTATTGAAATTTTTGAACTATTCAATGTTTGAATAGAGGTTTTTTATTACTCTGCTGGAAGTTTGATAGATAGAATCTATTAATATATAAAAATTATCTGTTTGACAGATAGTTACATATGCTGTATCTTTGCAGTACAAGAAAAATAAAAACGTATAACATATAAAAAATAAGAATTATGAAAACATTAGATTATTTGCATTTAGATGCATCAGCAGCAAACAAAGTAGTAGAAGCATTACAGCAGTTATTAGCCGACTATCAGGTATTCTATACAAACCTTCGCGGATTCCATTGGAACATTAAGGGACATGGTTTCTTTGTCCTTCACAGTAAATTTGAAGAAATGTATGACGATGCAGCCGAAAAGGTAGACGAACTGGCAGAACGCATCCTGATGTTAGGAGGTGTACCGGTAAATAAATTCAGTGAATATCTGAAAGTAGCAAGAGTAAAAGAAGTATCAGGTGTTTCTTGTGGTGATGAAGCGCTGGAAAATATCCTGAATACTTACGGACAATTTATCGCCGAAGAGCGTAAACTTCTTTCACTTGCATCAGAAGCCGGTGATGAAGCTACAGTAGCGTTGATGAGCGATTATCTGAAAGAACAGGAAAAATTAGTTTGGATGTTAGTAGCTTATTCCACTTGCGATTGCAAGAAGTAATGAGAAATAAGTATAAGTATTAATAATTCATTCGTTGCGTTAGGGAAGAGGATACCGTGAGGTATCCTCTTTTGTTTTGTATATCAACCGTTTTAACTTTTATGAGAACCACAATTCTTTTATTTTTGTTACTAATTATCTTATTAAAAAATCAATGTTATGGAAACAATGCGAAAGAAAGAAAAGACAACTCATAAAGGAGTGTTGAGTTATATGGATTATCTTGAAAAAGATAAATATGCATCCGGTAAAAAGGGAACTGCCGGCTTATACAAGGCAACCCGTAACCAGTTTGCATTATTTCTCGGTCAACGTAAATTGAATTTAAAGAAGGTGAATACCCAACTAGTAAATGATTTTGTCGATTATCTGCAATCCTTATGCCTGAGTCGTAATTCGATAAGTAACTATACCAGTATACTCAG